>JAWOHA010000146.1:0-6153 GCA_046496385.1 Cryobacterium sp.
GACATCAAGAACACCTACGAGAAGCTCGGAATTCCCGAGGCGGAGCGCCAGCGCCTGGTCTCCGGTGTCGCGGCCCAGTACGAGTCTGAGGTCGTCTACCACACCATCAACGCCGAGCTCGAGGCTCAGGGCGTCATCTTCATGGACACCGACACCGCCCTCAAGGAGCACCCGGAGTTCTTCGAAGAGTACTTCGGCACCATCATCCCCTCGGGCGACAACAAGTTCGCCGCCCTGAACACGGCCGTCTGGTCCGGCGGCTCGTTCGTGTATGTGCCCCCCGGCGTGCACGTGGAGATCCCGCTGCAGGCGTATTTCCGCATCAACACGGAGAACATGGGCCAGTTCGAGCGCACGCTCATCATCGCCGACGAGGGCAGCTACGTGCACTACATCGAGGGCTGTACCGCCCCGATCTACAAGTCGGACTCGCTGCACTCCGCCGTTGTGGAGATCGTCGTGAAGAAGAACGCCCGCGTTCGGTACACGACCATCCAGAACTGGTCGAACAACGTCTACAACCTCGTCACCAAACGTGCCACGGCCGCCGAGGGCGCGACCATGGAATGGATCGACGGCAACATCGGTTCCAAGGTCACCATGAAATACCCCTCGATCTACCTCATGGGCGAGCACGCCAAGGGCGAGACCCTGTCAGTGGCGTTCGCCGGCCCCGGCCAGCACCAGGATGCCGGCGCCAAAATGATCCACATGGCTCCGTACACGCAGTCCTCGATCGTGTCCAAGTCCATCGCCCGCGGTGGCGGCCGGTCCGGTTACCGCGGTGAGGTGCGGGTCGACGCGACCGCGCACCACTCCGCGAACACCGTGCGCTGCGACGCCCTGCTGGTGGACACCCAGTCCCGCTCGGACACCTACCCGTCCATCGACATCCGGGTCGACGACGTGCAGCTCGGCCATGAGGCCACCGTGTCACGGGTCAGCGAAGAGCAGCTCTTCTATCTGATGAGCCGTGGCATGCCCGAAGATGAAGCCATGGCCATGATCGTGCGCGGGTTCATCGAACCCATCGCCCGGGAACTCCCGATGGAGTACGCCCTCGAACTCAACAAGCTCATTGAAATGGGCATGGAAGGATCCGTCGGCTAAATGTCCGCCGCCCCATCACTCACAGACACCTCTTCCTCAGCCACCGAGGAACCCACCACTACCCTGCAGCCGTCGGAAACGGAGCATGGAAACAAGGCCCACAGTGACGGCCGCTTCGGATACATTCCGGTGCAGACCCGCTCTGCGCGCTTCAAGAGCGTCGATGTCGCCGATTTCGAGGCCGTCACCGGCCGCGAAGCCGTCTGGAAGCTGACCCCGGTCGCCCGGATCGTCGACCTCACGGCCGGAGATCTGGACGGCTCGGTCTACCCGGTCGAGATCACTGCCGGCGAATCCGACCAGGTCGATGCCTTCACGGTCGACGCCTCCGACGTGGCCGACGTGAACGGCATCACCGTCGGCTGGGTCGATCGCGATGACGCCCGCATCGGCACCGCCGGCCGGCCGGAGGAACGCGCCTCGGCGAACGCCTGGTCGAGTTTCGAACAGGCACTGTCCGTCACCGTCACCGGTGAAGACGACAAAGAGATCACCGTGACCCGCTCCCAGCTGGGATCAGGGCCACGGGCCGCTCACGTGATCATCGAAGCGACCCCGTTCAGCCGGGCGACGGTCATTCTGCAGAACACCGGTGACGCACGGTTGAGCGAAAACGTCGAGATCATTCTGGGCGAGTCCTCGCACCTCACCGTCATCAGCGTGCAGGAGTGGAACGCCGACGCGGTACACCTCACCAACCATTTCGCATCCGTGGGGAAAGACGCCCGGCTCAAGCACGTGGTGGTGTCGCTCGGTGGCAGCATCGTGCGCGTCAACCCGTCGGTGCGTCTGGCCGGCTCCGGCTCCGACACTGTCTTGCTCGGCCTCTACTTCGCCGATGCCGGTCAGCACCTTGAGCAGCAGGTGTACGTTCACCACGACGCCCCCAAGAGCCGCAGCCGGGTCACCTACAAGGGTGCCCTGCAGGGGTCCGGTGCCCGCACTGTGTGGATCGGCGACGTGCTGATCAGTCAGTCCGCGCCCGGAACAGACAGCTACGAGCAGAACCGCAACCTGGTGCTCAGTGAAGGTACCCGAGCCGATTCGATTCCCAACCTGGAAATCGAAACCGGCGATATCGTCGGGGCCGGCCACGCCAGCGCGACCGGACGCTTCGACGACGAGCAGCTCTTCTACCTGCAGTCCCGCGGCATCACCGAGGAGGAGGCCCGCCGTCTCGTCGTGCGCGGTTTTCTCACCGAAATCGTGCAACAGCTCGGTTCGCCGGCGCTCGAAACCCGGCTCCACGCCGCCATCGAAGCCGAGCTCACCGACTCCGCCGCTCAAAAATCCAGCCTCGAGACCGGGAACTAAACATGGCCGCCACGAAAATCTGCTCCTTCGACGAGCTCGAACCCAACCAAGCCGTGAAGGTCGACATCGACGGTGTAGCCATTGCGCTGGTGCGAGACATGAATGGCGACGTGTTCGCCATCGGTGACACCTGCACGCACGGCGACATCTCCCTGTCCGAGGGTTTCGTGGAGGGCGACACGTTGGAATGCTGGGCTCACGGGTCTATGTTCTCCCTGAAGACCGGCAAGCCCATCACACTTCCCGCGTACGATCCGGTCCCCGTCTACCAGGTTTCCCTGGTCGACGGCGACGTCTACATCGACACCTCAGTCATCCTCGCGGTCTAAGCCGCGTGATGATGCCGAGCCTTCGCGCCGGCATCAAACACAGAAAGTGAATAACACACATGTCAGTTCTTGAAATCAAAGACCTGCACGTCAGCGTCGAGACGGAGCAGGGCACCACGCAGATTCTGCGCGGCGTCAATCTCACCATCAAAGAGGGCGAGATCCACGCGATCATGGGCCCGAACGGGTCGGGAAAGTCGACCCTCGCGTACACGATCGCCGGTCACCCGAAGTACAAGGTCGAAAGTGGATCCATTCTGCTGGACGGCTCCGAAGTGCTGACCATGACGGTCGACCAGCGCGCCCGGGCGGGCCTGTTCCTGGCCATGCAGTACCCGGTAGAGATTCCCGGCGTGACCGTGACCAACTTTCTGCGGACCGCCAAGACCGCCCTCGAGGGCGAAGCCCCGGCGATTCGCACCTGGATCAAGGACGTTCGCACGGCCATGACGGACCTGCGTATGGACAAGTCCTTCGCGGAACGCAACGTGAACGAGGGCTTCTCCGGAGGCGAGAAGAAGCGCAACGAGATTCTGCAGCTGGAGCTGCTCAAGCCGAAGTTCGCCGTGCTCGACGAGACCGACTCCGGCCTGGACGTGGACGCGTTGAAGATCGTCTCCGAAGGCGTGAACCGCGCCAAGGCCAACACCGGCCTCGGTCTGCTGCTCATCACGCACTACACGCGGATTCTGCGCTACATCCAGCCGGATTTCGTGCACGTGTTCGTGAACGGTCGCATCGCCGAGCAGGGCGGACCCGAACTCGCCGAGCGCCTGGAAGACGAGGGCTACGATCGTTTTCTCGTACCCGCGAACGTAGGCTAGTCGCATGGTCTCCACACTGAGCCCCACGCGCTATGACGAGATCGAAGAAGCGCTCAAAGACGTGATGGATCCCGAGCTGGGCATCAACGTCGTCGACCTCGGCCTGATTTACGATCTGGGCTGGGACGACGAGAACGACGCGCTCATCATTCACATGACGCTCACCTCGGCCGGCTGCCCGCTCACCGACGTTCTCGAAGAGCAGACGGCCGAAGCCCTGGACGGTGTCGTGGAACAGTTCCGCATCAACTGGGTCTGGATGCCGCCGTGGGGTCCGGACAAGATCACCGACGACGGTCGTGACATGATGCGAGCCCTCGGTTTCGCCATGTAACACTGCGCATCACCGGCAGCACGCCGAACAGAACACCCCGTCACCCGCTTGCGAGCGCGGTGCCGGGGTTTTTCTGTCTGATCGGCCCTTGATCGGCGCTGGTCACCAGCCGCTTGTGACTGATTCCAATCAGTGGAATGATATTCTACTTACATGACCTCACGTCGCGATGCCCAAGCCGCCCTCACCCGTGATGACATCGTGCGGGCCGCCGGGCGTCTGCTGCTACGCCACGGGTACGTCGCGACCTCGATCGGGGCGATCGCCGCCGAAGCCCAGGTGGCCGTGCAGACCATCTACAACTCCGTGGGCAGCAAAGCCGAACTGGTGGCGGCCGTTCTGGAACGGGCCGCGACGGCGCCCGGGTCGGCCGAGAGCGTCGCGACGGCGATGCGGGAACGCATCGCATCCGCACGGTCGCCGGCCGAGGCGGTTGCCGCCGTCGCCGACGGGCTGGCGCTTGTGAACGAGCGCACTGCCGGGATTCTGCACATGGTCGGCGAGGCCGCCGTCATCGACGTAGACGTGGCCGCGTTCGCACAGCGCCGCGACGAGGGGCACCTCGGGGTCTGTGTCGAGATCGCCGGGCTGGTGCGGGCCCACGGGGCTCGCCAGCCCGGCCGCGGGCCGGCGGCGCTGCCCGAACTGAGCGATCTCGACGCCGGGGCGCTGATCTTCACCGCGAGTCATCACCGGCCATACCGCACCTTCGTGCACGACATCGGCTGGTCAACGGCCGGTTATCGAGACTGGCTGGAGCGGGTGTTGGGCGCCGCACTGACGTAGCGGTGCACGCCAGCGCCCGAACAACCAAATATACTAGAGAGTTGGACCGTTTGGCCCTCACACTCTCCTAACCCCTGAACGGACAATTGCTGTGCTCAACGTGCAAGATCTTCAAATCCGCGTTGGTGCGCGCGTGCTCATGGAGGACGTTTCTTTTCGCGTTTCCGACGGCGACAAAATCGGTCTGGTCGGGCGCAACGGTGCCGGCAAGACCACACTGACCAAGACCCTGGCGGGGGAGACGAACCCGACCCAGGGCAGCATTGAGCGTTCCGGTGAAATCGGCTACCTGCCCCAGGACCCGCGCTCCGGCGACCCGGACATGCTGGCGCGCACCCGCATCCTCGATGCCCGCGGCCTGGGCACCATTGCGCTGGGTATGACCGAGTCCGCCCTCGCCATGGCCGACCCCGATGAAGCCGTCAGCGCCAAAGCCATGAAGAAGTACGGCACACTCACCGACCAGTTCAATTCGCTGGGCGGGTATTCTGCCGAGGCCGAGGCCTCGGCGATCGCCAGCAACCTGAAACTGCCCGACCGCATTCTCGACCAGCCGCTCAAGACCCTCTCCGGCGGTCAGCGTCGCCGCATCGAACTGGCACGGATTCTGTTCTCCGCCGCCGACACGATGATCCTCGACGAGCCGACCAACCACCTCGACGCCGATTCCGTGGCCTGGCTGCGCGAGTTCGTGAAGAACTACCGTGGTGGCTGCATCATCATCAGCCACGACATCGAGCTGGTGGGGGACACCGTCAACCGGGTCTTCTACCTCGACGCCAACCGTATGATCATCGACATCTACAACATGGACTGGAAGCACTACCTCAGCCAGCGTGTCGCCGACGCGGACCGCCGCAAGAAGGAACGTGCCAACGCGGAGAAGAAAGCGTCGACACTGCAGTCCCAGGCGGCGAAGTTCGGCGCCAAAGCCAGCAAGGCGGCCTCCGCTCACCAGATGGTGGCCCGCGCCGAGAAGCTGCTCGCCGGACTCGACGATGTGCGCTCCGAAGAGCGCGTGGCCAAGCTGCGCTTCCCGGAACCCTCACCCTGCGGCCGCACGCCGCTGATGGCCACGGACCTGTCCAAGAGCTACGGTTCACTGGAGATCTTCGCCGCCGTCGACCTGGCCGTCGACCGCGGCTCCAAGGTGGTCATTCTCGGTCTGAACGGTGCCGGCAAGACGACGTTGCTGCGCATGCTCGCCGGTGTGGACCAGCCCGACACGGGCGAGATCAAACCGGGCCACGGCCTGCGGATCGGGTATTACGCGCAGGAGCACGAGACCATCGACATCAAACGCAGTGTGCTGCAGAATATGATCTCGTCCTCGCCCAACATCGCTGAGATGGAGGCGCGCCGGGTTCTGGGCTCGTTCCTGTTCACCGGGGACGACTCGCACAAGCTTGCCGGCGTGCTCTCGGGCGGGGAGAAGACCCGACTGGCGCTGGCCATG
>JAWOHA010000203.1:0-7255 GCA_046496385.1 Cryobacterium sp.
CATCGCGGCCAACTGATGCGCATCGGCGTCGTCACCTTTCCCGGCTCGCTCGACGACCGGGACGCCCAGCGTGCCGTGCGCCTGGCCGGTGCGGAGCCGGTGGCGCTCTGGCACGGCGAGCACGACCTGCACGGCGTCGACGCCCTGATTCTGCCCGGCGGCTTCAGCTACGGCGACTACCTGCGTGCCGGTGCGATCGCGAGCCTGTCGCCGATCATGGCCGAGGTCATCGACGCCGCCCACAAGGGCATGCCGGTACTCGGCATCTGCAACGGATTTCAGATGCTCACCGAGGCGCACCTGCTCGAGGGGGGCCTGATCCGCAACGAGAAGGGCACCTTCATCTGCCGCGACCAGCAGTTGCGGGTGGAGAACACTGACAGCGCCTGGACGAACGGCTTCGCCCCCGGCGCCGAGATCACCATCCCGCTCAAGAACGGCGAAGGTGCTTTCATGGCCTCCGCCGACACTCTGGAACGTCTCGAGGGCGAAGGTCGCGTCGTGGCCCGCTACCTCGGCGGGAACCCGAACGGTTCCCTGGCCGACATCGCCGGCATCAGCAATGCTCGCGGCAACGTGGTGGGCCTGATGCCGCACCCCGAACACGCCGTCGAAGCCGGTTTCGGCCCCGACACCGCCGACGCCATGGCCAGCGGCGTCGACGGCCTCACCTTCTTCACTTCGGTCATCGCGCGCGCCCTCGTCTCCGCCTGACGCCCTGCCATCCCGCTGGTCGAGGCACGAGGGATCGAGACCCCGTAGGCCGACCTGCAGACCGTCTCACGCGGTCTCGATCGCTCCTTCGTCGCGCCTCGACCAACGGGAATGTCCGTCCGCCCGGGCGGAGGAGGGGTTGTTCAGCCAGGCCTGCCACGATGAGGTACTCCCGTCCTCACCCTGACTCGAAAGTCCCGATGACCCCGCGCCTGCTGTTTCGTACCGTTGCCATTGCCGAAGCCATCACCTGGGGCATGCTCATCACCGGCATGCTCATGAAATATGTGCTCCAGGTCGGGGAAATCGGGGTGCAGATCGGCGGCTTTCTGCACGGCCTGGTCTTCATCGCCTTCGCCATGACGGCCGTGCTGATGGCCGTGAACCAGCATTGGACCCCCCGGCTCACTCTGGTGGCCGTTGCCACCTCGATCGTGCCGTTCGGCACCATTCCCCTTGACAGCTGGCTCGAGAAACGCGGGCTGCTCGACGGACCCTGGCGCCGCACCCTCACCGACGACCCTCGCGACCGAACCCGGGTCAGCCGTCTGCTGCGCTGGATGCTGGCCCGGCCGGTGCTGTTCACTGCCCTTCTCGTACTCGGGCTCGGCACCGTGATGACCCTCTTGCTGACCGCCGGGCCGCCCGGCGGCGCGAGCTAGCACCAGCTCTCCCACCTCAGAGGTCGGACAGCCCGCCCCCGATCAGCACGGCGCCGATCACCAGCACGACCACGCTGATGATCGCGTCGTTGTGGCGCACCAGCAGGGTGCGCGTCTGCTCCAACGGGCCCTGCACTCGCCCCGGGGCGACACTGAACGCGACAACCGGCGCGGCCACGCTCACACAGGCGACCACCGTGAACGCGAGCACCACGACAAGCGTCGCCCCCAGCGGCAGGCCCGCGCTGCCGATCGTGATGCCCGCTGCAAGACCCAGCAGCAGCTCCTTCGGGTTCGCGATCGACAGAAACACCGCCACTCCGGCGGCGCGTGCCGGTGAACTCCCCTCGAGGGCGCCCATCCATGCCGGCAGGTCGGGTTCCGTCTCCGCCCGGGGCCGCCCTCGCCACTTGAGCACGGCCAGCACCATGAGCGCGCATCCCACCAGAACCCGCAGCACGGCGACGACCGGAGAGACGCTCTCAGAGCGCTCCAGCACGTCCGAGATCGCAGCCGCCGCTCCTACGACGACGGCCACCCCCAGCACGCGCCCGGCAAGAAAGGCCAGGCCCGCAGCCGGGCCCGCCGAGGACAACAGCACCAGAAGCGCCGCAATGATCGGGAACGGGCTGAGTGCAAGGGCAACCGCCACGGACAGCGACGAACCAAAGGCTCCGACCACGGCGATCACTCCCTTCGGCGCGGGGCTCACCGCCGGCCACTCAGGCCGCGCAGGCACACCCCTGCCGGGCACATCGTGGCACCAGCATGACCTCGGGGGAAGGGGCGTGCGGCTGTCGTCGCTGACTGCACCGACCGAAACGTGGCACGGGCCGGCCCCGCCGCCGGTCGCTATCGAAAGACGCGACGCATCCACATGGCCAGGCCCTCAACGACGAGCACGGTCACCAGAATCATCAGCACAATGGTCATCACCAGGTCGTACTGCGACCCTTCCCCGGCGTTGAGCAGGTAGTAGCCGACGCCACCACCACCCACCAGACCGAGAATCGTGGCCGCACGAATGTTGGTGTCGAGCATATAGAAACTGTGCCCGATCAAAGCCTTCATCCCCTGCGGTGCGGTGGCACCGGCATAGACCTGCAACCGGGTGGCACCGGCAGCGGTGAGAGCCTGTTCCGGGCCCGGCTTGACCTCTTCGAGCGAGTCGGCGAGCAACTTGCCGAGCAGTCCGATGCCCCCGAAGGCCAACGCCAGCGTTCCCGCCTGCGACCCGAGCCCCGTCACGACGATGAGTACGATCGCCAAAATGATCTCCGGAATACCCCGGATCCCGACCAGGAGGAGGCGCATACCGCTGCGCACCCGACTGGTCGGCGCCACGTTGCGGGCAGCGAGGGATCCGATCACGATCGACGCGACAAGGGTGAGAATCGTTGCGGCGAGAGCGATCGCAACCGTTTCCACCATGGCCAGAATCATCGTCGACGGTGGGAAGGCGCCGAAGGTCGGAGGCCAGAACTTCGCCGCCGTGTCGGGCAGGTAGCCCCAGACCGTGGCGAAATCGCCCCACTGGATGTCGGAGATGAGCACGCTGCCGAGCACGACGAGCCCGGCGACCCAGCCCCAGACGGTGCTGCGACGTCGCGAGGCGGTCCAGGGCCGGCTGAGGGCCCGGTTGCGGGCCTCCTCGGCGGTCGGCGCCAACACCGCAGGGCGGCCGGCCGGTGGCTGGGTCGTCGGGCGGCGACCCGTGATCTTGAGCCGGCGCATCAACCGGTCGCCGAGTCCGCGCCCGGTGGGGGCAGTGCCGAGCATCATGGTGCGCACGGCGCTCGAGACGATCTCCATGATCACGCAGAGGGCGAAAATCACCAGGGCGATGCCGAGGCCGAGCGAGTAGTCGAGTGACTTGAACGCGTACGACATCTCCAGGCCCAGGCCCACCACACCGACGTAGCCGAGAATGACCGAGCCGCGCAGGTTGATGTCGTTGCGGTGCAGCACGGTCGCCACCCAGGAGGGCAACACCTGCGGCAGCACGCCCGCGGTGAATTCCTGCAGTTTCGAGCCGCCGGCGGCGCGAATCGCGAGACGCGGCCCCTCATCGATCTGCTCGATGGCGTCGGCGAACATCTTCGAAACCATGCCGATCGAGTGGATGCCGATGGCCAGAATGCCCGGCAGCGACCCGAGCGAGAACATCAGCACGAAGACCATGGCCAGCACCACGTCGGGCACCGACCGGCACAGCACCCCGGCAAAGCGACCGGCCACCATCCAGCTGCGGCCGGGCGTGGTGTTCGCGGCCGCGAGGTAGGCGATCGGCACCGAGAAGACGGCCGCGAACAGGGTTCCGCAGAGCACCAGCCCCACGGTGAGGCCGGTCAGGTAGAGCAGCTCACCGGGCTCGGGAAAGCTGATCACGCCGACCCGCTCAAAGAAGTTCTGCGCATTCGACCAGCTCGCGAGCATCTGCGGAATCGAGATGTCGATGCTCACGAGCGAGACGACGGAAGCCACGATGAGCGCCACCAGGGTCAGCCCGGCGGCTGTCTTCTCGGGTGAGAGCCGACGGCGCGGGGCACGGTCCTCGAGAGTTGTCGGATCGTGGGAAGGCTCGCTGCCCGTCTGAGCGCCTGCCCGGGCCGCTCGAGCCTCGGTCAGGCTCATCGACCGGGCTCCGAGCCCACGGTGTCGAGCTTCGCTTCCAGCTCGGTTGCGATCGCGCCGAGTTCGGCCGTCGTCGTGGCGACCCGGCCGTAAATCTCCATGACTTCGGCTTTGCCGATGCCGGCCACGGGGGTGTCGAGCACGATCTCGCCGTGCCGCAGCCCCACGATGCGGTCGCCCCAGGACAGCGCGAGGTCAACCTGGTGCAGGCTGCACACCACGGTGAGGCCCTGATCCATCGCGATTTCACGGATGAGCGCCATGACCTGGTCGCTGGATTCCGGGTCGAGCGAGGCGACCGGTTCGTCGGCCAACAGAATGTCCGGGTTCTGCATCAGCGCCCGGGCGATGCCGACCCGCTGCTGCTGTCCGCCACTGAGGGTATCGGCCCGCTGGTAGGCCTGCTTCAGCAGCCCGACCCGGTCGAGGTGACAGAGCGCATCCAGCCGCAGAGAGCGACGGTAGCCCCAGAGGCCGAGCCGCGGACCGCGCACCCGGCCGAGCGCGCCGGTGAGCACGTTTTCCAGCACGGTGAGTGAGGGCACCAGCTCGAACTGCTGAAAGATGAATCCGACCCGGCCACGCAGTGCCCGCAGCTCACGACCGCGCAGCGCGGTGACTTCTTCGCCGAGCACCCGCACGCTGCCGCTGTCGGGCACCTCGAGGCCGTCGAGGTGCCGCAGCAGCGTGCTTTTGCCCGAACCGGACAGCCCGAGCAAGACGACCATTTCACCGGGCTGCACCGTCAGGGAGACCCCCCGCAGCGCCACGGTCTGCCCGAAGGCCTTCGTGATGCCCGTCACCTCGACGACGGGTGCGTTGGGGGTCAGCCCTCGCACTGCGAGGCCCCGGTCTCCTCGCAGAGGTCGCGGATGGTGTCGTAATAGGTGGAATCGACGGCCACGGTCTCGAGGAAGGAGGTGCGGAAGTAATCGGTGTCGGCGCTCTCGATGCCGGCGGCGACGATGTCGTCGACGCTGATGTCTACGAGCAGTTCGCGCAGCTGGGCCGTCAGATCGTCCGGCAGGGTGTCGGAGAGCGTGATCGGCGCCCCGGGCACGATGGTTTCCGCGATGATGCGCACGGCCTCGGATTTCTCGACCTCGCTCTCTTCGGCGAAACCGGCGTCGCACTCACGGCCTTCGCCGACCTTCTGCACACTCACGTCGTGCTTACCCACGAACACCGGGGTGATGTCGGTCTCGGGGTCGATACCGGCCTGCATCAGGTTGTAGGAGGGAAACAGGTACCCCGATGTGGAGGAGGGATCCACGAAGCAGACCGTCTTCCCCGCGAAGTCTTCGAGGGTCTCAATGTCGCTGTCCACCGGCACGATCGCCTGTGAGAAGTAGCCCGGGTCTTCGCCCAGCTGCGTCACGACCGAGGCGATCGGGGTGATGGCCGCGCCATTCTTCTCGGCGGTGACGTAGGTGAAGCCGGAGAACGACGCAATGTCGATCTTGCCGGCGATCGCCGCCTCGATCAGTGCCGCGTAGCTGGTGGACTCGTAGAACTCGATCTTCTTGCCGGTCTCCTGCGCGAGGTAGTCCATCAGCGGCTGGTACTGCGTCTGGGTGTCGATCGCGGCCGGATTCACGCCGTACACCAGAGTGTCTTCATCCACCGCGTAGTGCACGCCCGACGTCTCCGTGGCGGCGTCGTTCGAGGCGCCGTCGGTCGTGGCGGCGCAGGAGGCCAGAACGATGCTGAGCAGTGCGGCCGCACCCAGCGCGAGGGTCTTCTTGGTAGTTATGTTCACGGTATCGTCTCTCCTCGGTGCGGAACGTCGGGCAGGATCCCCTACGTAGCGCTACGTTAAAGACTCCGGGCCAACAGCGTGCGCACAACAGGTGTCCTGCGGGTGAACACGGCGTAGAGACCGGTTCCGTTGCTCTCGGGCCTGTCCGCCAGGGTGTGCCGAAGCGTCGCTGCCCGTCTGCGGGCACCGAGCGCCGCAGGCCGAAATCGAAGGAGATTTTGTATGTTCACCAGCCCTTACCCCGACGTCGACATTCCCGACCTCAGCATTTACGACTATCTCTTCGACGGTCTCACCGCGGCCGACCTTGACCGGGTCGCCATCGTCGATGGCACCACCGGCGCGAGCATGAGCTATGCCGTGCTCGTCGACCAGATCAACCGCATCGCCGGGGCCTTCGCCGCGCGCGGCGCGACACCGGGCACGGTTGTGGGGCTGCTGTGTCCCAACAGCCCCGCATTCGCCAGCGTGTTCCATGGCCTGCTGCGCCCCGGTTCGACCTCAACGAGTTTCTGCGCATCATTCACGACCAGCGCTGCACGTACGTGTTCATCGCACCGCCCGTCGCGGTGGCCCTGGCGAAGCATCCGCTCGTGGCCGACTACGACCTCTCGAGCGTGCACACCGTTCTGTCGGGGGCGGCACCCCTCGACGGAACGCTCGCCGCCGCCGTGGCGACGCGCCTGGGCTGCCGCATACTGCAGGGTTACGGCATGACCGAGGTCAGCCCGGTCTCGCACCTGATTCCATTCGACGCGCCCGAGATCTCCCGGGATTCCGTGGGCGTGACCGTGCCGAACATGCAGTGCAAGCTCGTCTCGCTCGAGACCGGCGACGAGATCGCGGTGCCCGAGCGTGGGGTCAGCGCCGCCGGTGAACTGCTCGTGCGGGGCCCGAACGTGATGCTCGGCTACCTCGGCAATGCCGAGGCGACCGCCGAGACGATCGACGCCCTCGGGTTTCTGCACACCGGCGACGTGGCCACGGTCAGCGACCGCGGCGAGGTGACGATCGTGGACCGCAGCAAGGAACTCATCAAATACAAGGGCTACCAGATCGCCCCCGCCGAGCTCGAGGCGCTGCTGCTCACGCACCCGCACGTCACTGACGTGGCCGTGATCGGGGTACTCGACGACGACGGCCAGGAGATCCCGAAGGCCTTCATCGTGGCGGTGATGAATGTCGAGATCAGCGAAGAGATCATCATCGCCTGGGTGGCTCTCCAGGTCGCCCCGCACAAGAAGGTGCGGGTGGTGGAGTTCATCGACGTGATTCCCAAGTCAGGTTCGGGCAAAATTCTGCGCAAGGACCTGCACGCCCGCGAGGTCGCCCTGCCCTGACTCACCCGCATTGCCGGCCGAGGCCGAGCCGGCGCGGCCTCGTCCGCTCGTACCTCGCGCCCGTTTCAGCGCGATGGACGGATTCGGCGGATACCCGAACCGACCGCGGACGGGGGCGGGGTGACAGGTAGACTGGCCGGGTCAAG
>JAWOHA010000210.1:0-6500 GCA_046496385.1 Cryobacterium sp.
CACTGGCGCACCCTGCTCACGGCCCGGGCGCTGGAGAACACGGTGTACCTGGCCGCCGCCGACCACGCCCCGCCGGTGGGTGTCGGGCACAGCATGGTCGTGGATCCGATGGGCGTCGAGCTGGTCACCATCGGTGAGACCACGGATGTCGCGGTGGCCTGGGTGAGCGCCGCCCGACTGGCCGAGGTACGAGAGCTCAACCCCGCCGTGGTTCAGCGCCGTTACGGAGTGGTGCCACGGGACTAGCCTGCCCCGTGCCCTCGGTATGTCGGTATGTCGGTGTGTCGGCGCCGACACGCCCGGGGTCAGTTGTCTCGGGCCTTGGTCGCCCGCGTGGTCGCCGCGGGGCGGATACTGAAGGCCATGTCGCTGCGTGCGCCCGGGTCGCGGGAGGTCATCGCGCTCTCCTCGCCGGTGACGACCAGCCCCTGTGAACTGTTCGCCGACCGGGTCAGCTGGGCCAGCCATTGCGTGTTGATCACGGGCGCGCGGCCGCCGGCGAATTTGAAGTACAGCGGAATGGCCGGGTGCAGCCACACGGAACTGCGTCCGTCGCCGACCACGGCGGCATCGCGCCAGGACAACAGAAAGCTCTCTCCGCGCCGAAGCTTCTGAACGATCACGATCTGCAGGTGAGCGAGAAGGCGATCGTCGAAATCGACCACCACCCTGTCGTAGGTCAAAGAGCCCATTCTGATGTCTTTCGATCGGTGTCGCGAACCGGGGGGCCAGTATGAGCGGGTCGTGCCACGGCCCTAGAAATCCGGATCTATCCCTACTCTGCCCTCTTGCCCGCCCGGGCGCAAGCGAAGTGCCGCGCAGTGGGGGTGAACCGGCTACACGGCACGAGCGGCATCGGCGCGCGCCGGGTCGGTGAGCACCGAGCGCAGCAGGCGCAGCACGGCAGCAGGACGTTCCAGGTGGGCGAAATGCCCCGTTCCGGGCAGGGTGCTCACGCGAATGGTCCGGATGCAGGCACGCAGCCGATCGGCGTCGTGATCGACCACGAACGCGTCGGCGTCACCGACGCCCATCTCGACCGGGCAACCGATGCGTTCCCACGCGCCGACGGCGTCGTACGCGCCGAGCCGTGCCGCCGCCCGCGCGAACTGCGCCGGTCGGATTTCCCGGGTGAGCGCCTCCAGCACACTCGAATGAATCCGGGTTGGGTGGGCGAACAACGGTGCGGCGAAAGCACGCAGCAGGTGTGCCCGGCTCAGAACGTTCAGAAGTCCGCGTCCGGACACCCTGAGCAGCGCCAGCACGCGCAGCACGGCCAGCAGTCCGGCGAAAGCCGGCACCATCGCGGAGCCGGTCAGCGGATGCTGCACGCTGTCACGCACGGCGAAGGTCGTCGGTGAGACCAGTCCGACCGCGAGCGTCGCGCCGGGTTCGGTCCCTGCCAACTCGAGGGCGACCACCCCGCCCATGGAATGGCCGACAACCACCCAGGACCGATACCCGAGCGCCCGTGCCACAGCGCCCACGGTGGCGGCCAGAGATTCGATCGTGACCGTGTTCGGGTCAGCCGGAAGAGGGCTGTCCCCCCAGCCGGGCAGGTCGGGAATGATCAGGTCGGTCAGGGAGAAGGCGTCGGCGGTGCCGGCGGTGTCCGACGCGCTCAACAGCGGTGTCCAGGTCGACCACGATCCGGCCGCGCCGTGCAACAGAATCCTGGCCGTGTCGCTGCCGGTCCGACGGCCATGACGCACCACGACGGAGCCGTTGCACACCTGCATCGCACTCGTGGTCAAGCCGAACCGATGGGGATCGGTGCTCAACGCATCGGCACTGTAATCAGAGGTGCTCCGTTGGCGCATCATCTCGGTGTCCATGCTTTCTGTTCGGCGCCGCTATCGGCCCGGATTGGATGAAGCGACCGCCGCCGGTGCGGGCACGCGCCTTGGAATGCGCTGACCATAGCCGGCGACACGGAATAGAGACGCGGGGGGTGACGTTTTCTCCAGGGGTCCCGGATCGGACCACCAGCACTCCGCTCACCGGTTCCGCATTCCGGTGAAAAACAGCTTGTGTGCAACAGATCCAAGGCCTGACGAACAGATCCAATGCATTTCCAACAGATTGAGTACCCGTGAATCTTTTCTCCCCGCTTACCCTAGGTGAGTTCGAGCTCCCCAACCGCATCATCATGGCTCCGCTGACCCGCACCCGCTCCGGCGCCGCCGGCATTCCCGGCCCGATGGTCGTGGAGCACTACACCCAGCGGGCTTCCCTGGGCCTGATCGTCTCCGAGGGCACCTACCCCAGCCACGCCGGCCAGGGGTTTCCAGGCCAGCCCGGGCTCGTCACACCGGAGCAGCTGGCCGGTTGGAAGGCCGTCACCGATTCGGTGCACGCCGCAGGCGGGCGCATCGTCGCCCAGGTGATGCACGCGGGACGCGTGACCCACGCGGCCACGACCGGCGGTCACCAGGTCGTGGCGCCGAGCGCCGTCGCCATCAACGGACAGACGCGCACCTACGAGGGCAAGAAGGACTACCCGGTGCCGCACGGCCTCACGACCGAGGAGCTTCCCGCGATTCTGGAGGAGTTCGTGCTGGCTTCGACCAATGCCATCGCGGCGGGCTTCGACGGCGTGGAGCTGCACGGTGCCAACGGATACCTGCTGCACGAATTCCTGTCGCCGGCGTCGAACCACCGCGATGACGCCTACGGCGGATCCCCGGCCAACCGCATCCGATTCGTGGTGGAGGTCGCAACGGCCGTTGCCGCCGCAGTCGGTGCCGGCAAGGTGGGGCTGCGCATCTCCCCGGAGCACAACATTCAGGATGCCCTCGAATCGGACCATGCCGACGTCGAGGCCACCTACACGGCGCTCGCCGAAGGCCTGGCCCCGCTGAATCTGGCCTACCTGAGCGTTCTGCACGCCGACCCGCGCGGTGCCTTCGTGCAGGGCCTGCGCGCGCCGTTCAACGGTCCCGTCATCGTGAACAGCGGTTTCGGTGTCGTCACCTCACGGGACGAAGCCCTGGACCTGGTCGGCGCGGGGCACGCCGACGCCGTCGTGGTGGGCCGTCCGGCCATCGCCAACCCCGATCTGGTGCACCGCTGGCGCGAAGACCTGCCGCTGAACACCATGGATACGAGCACCTTCTACGGTGACACGGCCGAGGGCTACATCGACTATCCCGCGCTCGTCGGTTAGGTTCCTCCGAGGCCGCACTGTTCGCGCGGTCTCACCCCTCCCGGCGGGGGGTGAGACCGGACAGCGCGGCGGCGGCCCGCTCGAGCAGATCCACTTTTTTGCAGAAAGCGAATCGTACGAGCGCCGAGTACCCCGCTCGATTCTGCGGGGAACAGAACGCCGTCAGCGGGATCGCCACCACGCCGGCCAGCTCCGGAAGCGCCCGGCAGAACTCGGCGCCGTCGGAATACCCCAGGCCCGACGCATCCGCGATCAGAAAATAGCCTCCCTCGGGTGCGCTGACCGTGAACCCGGCGCGCACCAGCCCCGCAGAGAGAACGTCACGTTTTCGGCGCAGCCCCTCCGCGGCCTCAAAAAAATAGCGGTCGGGCAGGTCCAGGCCGACCGCCATGGCCGGTTGGAACGGGGCCCCGTTCACGTAGGTGAGAAACTGCTTCACGGCGAGGATCGCGGTGACCAGCACGGCCGGACCGCTGAGCCAGCCGACCTTCCACCCGGTGGTGTTGAAGGTTTTTCCGCCGGAGGAAATGGTCACCGTGCGGTCCCATGCCCCGGGCAGCAGGCTGAGCGGCCGATGCGGCACGGCGAAGGTCAGGTGCTCATAGACCTCGTCCGTCACGATGAGGGCATTGTGCCGGTGCGCCAACTCGACGATGAGCTGCTTGGTCTCGAGGGCGAAGACGGCACCGGTCGGATTGTGGGGATCGTTCACGATGATCAGCCGAGTCTTCTCTGACACGGCAGCGCAGAGCTCCGCCGGGTCCGGTTGAAAGTCGGGGCCACGCAGCGTCACCGTGCGGTGACGACCGCCGGCGAGAGCGATGAGAGCACCGTAGGCATCGTAGAACGGCTCGAAGGTGACGACCTCGTCACCGGGTTCCACGAGGGCCAGAATCGTTGCGGCCAGCGCCTCGGTAGCTCCGGCGGTGACCAGGATCTCCCGCTCCGGATCGAGCCGGATTCCGTAGAAACGCTGCTGGTGACGGGCGATGGCGTCACGCAATACTGGAAGTCCGCGCCCGGGAGGGTACTGGTTGATGCCATCGCTGATGGCCTTGCGGGCCGCCTCGAGCACGGCGGGCGGGCCGTCTTCATCGGGAAAGCCCTGCCCCAGATTGATCGCGCCGGTGGAGAGGGCCAGGGCGCTCATTTCGGCGAAGATGCTCGGGGTGGCGGTTCCGTCGTCGGCCAGCAACCCGGCGCCGCGTGCGGTGCGTCGCCAGCCACCGGACAAGACCGGTACGCGGGCTGCGGGGAAGGTGCTCGGTGGCGGTTCGGGCTCGGCTGCACGCATGCTTCCAACCTAACGGCGACACCCGACCGCTTTCACCCGATCGGGGTACTGTTTGGGCACGGTAGTCGCCGCCGGCGCAGCAGAGTCTCAGCCTTACCGGCACCGTTCTCAGGTTTTGCCAATCAAACGTTCAGGTTGACGCGACAGGCTGATGATGCTTGAAAGGAGCACCCATGACCGACAGCACAAAGGAACCCGGCCAGATTCCCGAGCCCTCTGATGAGTCCGGGCGCCTGCCGGCAGAGTCCGTGCCCTCGGTCGACTCGGTCGACCCTGTCGACCCTGTCGACTCGGTGACTCCGGCGTCTCCCGTTCCCCCGCACGCCGATCCGGCCGGCCCGCACGGTGACTCCGTGCCGTCCGGCTCTGTGCCGTCTGACTCTGTGCCGTCCGATTCCGCGCCGTCCGATTCTGCGCCGTCCGACTCCTCGGCGGGCGCGACCGCGGCATACCCCACGGTGGCCTTCCCCCGCGATGCCTTCGGCCGTTCGGTTGCCGACGGCGCTTCCCCCGACCTCGCCGGCTCGCAGCAGACCTTCGCGCCGACAGAACCTCGCCACCCCTCCGAATCCGGATACCCGGCCGGTGCCCCGCCCGCGAGCGCGGATCCGTCCCGTCGCAGAGGCAGCGTGGCGCTCATCGCCGCGCTCGCCGTCGGCGCCCTCGTCGGGGGCGTGTCGGGAGCGGGTATCTACGCCCTCGCCGATTCCAACCGCGCCACCACAGCCCCGATCAGTCAGTCCCCGGGCGCGAGCAATGTCGTGGTGAACAACACCGACAGCGTCAACCAGATCACCGCCGTCGCCGCCAAGGCATCGCCGAGTGTCGTGACGATCGAGGTGGCCAGCGGCGAGAACGGCGGTTCCGGTTCCGGCGTCATCCTCAGCGAAGACGGCTATGTGCTCACCAACACCCACGTGGTGACCCTCGACGGCGCCGTCGCCGAGGCGTCCATTCAGGTCAAGGCCAGCGACGGGTCGCTCTATGCCGCCACCCTGGTGGGTACCGACCCTATTTCGGACCTCGCCGTGATCAAACTCACCGATGCCAGCGGGCTGGCCCCGATCGACTTCGCCGACTCGGGGGCGCTCAACGTGGGTGACACCGCCATCGCCATCGGCTCGCCGCTGGGGCTGTCCGGCACGGTGACCAACGGCATCGTCAGCGCCCTCAACCGCAGCATCACAGTGGCATCCTCTGCGGCCCCGACGGTGCCTGAGGAAGTGGCCCCCGACGACGGATCCGAGATCCCGTTCGACTTCTGGAATTTTGACATTCCGAGCCCGGACGGCGGCGGCTCCACCGAACCCCAAGCCAACAGCAGTATCTCGCTGCCGGTGATCCAGACCGACGCCGCCATCAACCCCGGCAATTCCGGCGGCGCCCTGCTCAATGCACGCGGCGAACTGATCGGCATCAACGTCGCGATCGCCAACGCGGGCGGCGGTTCGGCCTCAGCGGCCGGCAGCATCGGCGTGGGGTTCGCCATCCCGTCCAACCTCGCCGAGCGCATCTCCACCGAGCTCATCAGCGAGGGAAAGGCCAGCCACGGACTGCTCGGCGCCAGTGTCACGAGTTCCTCGGCGGCCCCCGGCAGCACGACCGTCGGCGCCCTGATCAGAGACGTCACTCCCGGGGGAGCCGCTGAAGCCGGCGGCCTGCGCGAGGGTGACATCGTCACCAACTTCAACGGTGTGCCCATCACCGACGCCAACGACCTCACCGCCCAGGTGCGGGTTCTCGCCGGCGGTGACACCGCAGAGCTCACCTACGAGCGTGACGGTCGCTCCGCCACGATCGAGGTCACGGTGGGCGAGCTCACCGGCTAGACCCCGGCTCCGCATCGGTCACAGCGCCGCCGGCTCCGCGCCGGTGATGCTGTGGCCGGCGTTGACGCGTCGGCGTTCGGGCAGGGGCCTGCTGCTAGGCTCAATCCTCCACCCCCCCGACAGGAAGCTGGCTGCCCGGTGCACACCAAGGCTGCTCAGCTTCTTGACAATAACATCAAGGCCCTCCTTATAATAAACCGAAATAAAGGCG
>JAWOHA010000124.1:0-2926 GCA_046496385.1 Cryobacterium sp.
ACGCTTCGCCCTGCAAGGCGTTGGCATACAGGTTGAAGTGGGTGAGCATCGCGCCCTTGGGCCGGCCGGTGGTGCCGGAGGTGTACTGGATCACGGCGAGGTCGTCGACGCTCGGCCTGGGGTGCTCGGGGTCGATCGGGTCGTGGGCCAGCAGTTTCTTCCACGGGATCGTGCCGGGGGCCTTGCCGGAAAGCGCCGTGCGAGACGCGCGCAGGCTCGGCACGGGGAGGTTCAGGGCAAGGCGTTTCAGAGCCGGGAACGCCTCGAGCAGGTTGACCGACACCACGTGGTCGATCTCGATGTCGGCCGGGAATTCCCGGATGGCCTCGGCGGTCTTGTCCCAGGCGATCACGATGCGGGCCTGGTGATCCTCGAACTGGTGGCGCAGTTCCCGCGTGGTGTACAGCGGGTTGTGTTCCACGACCACGGCGCCGAGGCGTAGCGCGGCGTAGAACGCCACGACATGCTGGGGGCAGTTCGGCAGGATGAGGGCCACCCGGTCTCCGGCGCGAACGCCGAGGTGACGCAGCCCTTCCGCAGCCCGGTCGACCTGGTCGCCGAGCTCGGTGTAGCTGGTGCGGCGCCCGAAGAATTCCAGCGCGGGGTGGCTGCCGGCCTCGGCGACGCTGCGCTCGAACATCGCCACGAGAGATTCGGTGGGCAGCTCGATCTCCGCCGGTACACCCGGCTGGTAGTTCATGACCCAGGGCTTGTCATCAATGTTCGCCATGGGTCTATCCTGCCGTTCTTCCGGTGCTCCAACGAACCGGGGGGGTATTCTCGAGGGGTGCCAGTGACTGACCAGCGAATGCTGGAGACCGCCGAGTGGACCGCCGCCGAGCAGGGACACCAGGAGCGGGCCGACCGTTTCACCCGGGAGCGCCGGCTGCGGGCGGCGACGGGCCGGTCGCACCCGGTCGACGATTTTCTGTTCACGTATTACCCGTTTCGGCCAGGGCTGCTGCGCCGCTGGCACCCCGGCGCCGGTGTGCTGCTGCAGGGCGCGGCCGGTCTCGAGCGCGCGACGTGGAAGTGGTACCGCACCGACGGCGCCGACGTGGCCGTGGACGAAGCGGGCTTCGTGGCCGCGAAGGGGCGCAGCATCCGTTTCATTGTGTCGTTGCTCTCGCAGACGGCGCTCCGTGCGGGCAACTTCGGCTGTTTCGGGTTGCACGAGTGGGCGATGGTGTACCGGCAGGATGAGCACCGGCACGTGGCGCCGCTCCGGCTCGGGCAGGGTGACACCGACCAGGTCGTGGAGGCCAATCGCATCACCTGCAGCCACTTCGACGCGTTTCGGTTCTTCACGCCCGACGCGCTGTCGTTGAACGCCCTGCAGCCTACCCGCGAGAACCAGCCGGCCCTGGAACAACCCGGCTGCCTGCACGCCGGCATGGACGTGTACAAGTGGGTGATCAAACTCGGTCCGCTGGTGCCCGGTGAGGTGCTGCTGGACTCTTTCGAGCTGGCCCGCGATATTCGCCGCCTCGACATGGAGGCGTCGCCGTACGACCTGGCCGACTGGGGTTACCCGCCGGTGGCCGTGGAGACCCCGGCCGGTAAGGCCGAGTACGTGCGGCGGCAGAAGGAGTTCAGTGTGCGCAGCACGGCGCTGCGTCAGCGCGTCGTGGCGCTGCTCACGCCGCAGCGACCGTGACGCCCTAGAACCGGGCGCGCCCGGCCCGGGCGAAGCAGTAAATGCCGTAGGTGATCAGGCCGACACCGACCGTGCCGAGAATCACGCCGCCGTACGGAAGCGCGGCGAGGCTCTTGAGCGCCCCGTCGAGGCCGGTGGATTTGCTGGCGTCCCGGGTGAATGCCGCGAGCAGTATCAGCACGGCGACAACACCCAACGCGATGCCCTTGGCGATGTAGCCCACGATGCCGATGCCGATGATCACCTGCCCGGCGAGGCCGCTCGGCACGGCGATGTCGTTCGTGAACTTCCGTACGGCACCTTTGTACACGAAGTATCCGGCAACGGCCAGCACCGCGAAACCACCCAGCACAAGCACGACAACGCCGCCCGGGGCAGCGAGGAGCGTTGCAGTGACGTCTCTGGCGCTGCCTCCGGAGCTTGTCGTTCGGCCCACCGCGAAGGTGGCCGCGGTGCCACCGAAGGCGAAGTAGGCCGTGGCCTTGCCGAGATCGCCGATGCGGTGTGACCACCGGCGTGTGGGGTGGGCGCCCCGCAGCAGAAAGGCGCTCAGCACGAGCCAGACCCCAAGGGCGACCAAACCGACGACGATCGCCCAGAGAATGACGACCCCACCGGGAGTACCCGCAAGATGCCCGAGAGCACCGGACTGGTCGGCCGTGCCCGCGCTGTCGCCGACGGCGATCGCAATCGCCAGGGCCGCGATGAGGATGTGCAGCAGCCCGTTGACCAAGAATCCCAGCCGGGCCAGCATCTGCAGCGAGGTGCTGCGCTTCGCCGCACGGGCCACGTCGGAGGCTGAATCGGGGGTCACTGCATCAGACTAATGCGCGGTCGGGCTCCGCTGGTCGAGGCCGAGCGACTTCCGCTGGTAGAGGCCGAGCTTGCTCCGCTGGTCGAGGCCGAGCTTGCTCCGCTGGTCGAGGCCGAGCTTGCTCCGCTGGTCGAGGCCGAGCTTGCGAGGATCGAGACCGCGTAGGCCGGTCTTCAGACCCGCCACGGGTTCGAGGGCCGGCGTGCGGGGTCTCGAT
The DNA here is from genome assembly GCA_046496385.1 of Cryobacterium sp. Lineage (GTDB taxonomy): Bacteria > Actinomycetota > Actinomycetes > Actinomycetales > Microbacteriaceae > Cryobacterium. Next base: position 2,689 of record JAWOHA010000124.1, read on the forward strand.
CGCTCCTTCGTCGCGCCTCGACCAGCGAAGGGCACGCCTCGACCAGCGAGGGGGTTAACGCAAAAAAGCCACCCCGAAGGGTGGCTTTTCTGTTACTACAAGTTAAGTCCGGCGGTGTCCTACTCTCCCACAGGGTCCCCCCTGCAGTACCATCGGCGCAAAGAGTCTTAGCTTCCGGGTTCGGAATGAGACCGGGCGTTTCCCTCTTGCTATAGCCGCCGAAACATCTTCCGATGAA
>JAWOHA010000121.1:0-4054 GCA_046496385.1 Cryobacterium sp.
CTCTGCGGAGCGGTCGGTGCCACAAAGCAGGGCATCTCCCAAGCCTGAGAGCCTTCGACGGCCTGAAGCGCATGCGGCGTGCCGATGCCGGCTGGCCCGGCACCGCGAACGCCACTGTCGAGAATGCCACGATCGTCCCGCACGCTAACCCTGTCGAGCCGTCAAACGCGGATTCTTCTTGTTGATCACGAAGACCCGGCCCCGTCGATGCACGATCTGTGCGCCCGGGAGCTTCTTGAGAGCTTTGAGCGAATTTCGAACTTTCATAGTCAACTCATTTCCTAATGAGAATGAATATCAATTAGGGTAGCAGTCATGACCATGTCGCCTTCTTTCACAGTGAACCTCGTCAGTGGACTTGCCGGGGCCGGAAAATCGTCCACCGCGCGGGCCAGTGGCGCCACCAGCATCAGCCTCGCGGGATCCGATCACAGCGCAGTGTGCGACGCCATTGCGCGCATCACCCCGGCCGATGTGATGCTGGAGATCCACCCATCCGCAGTCCCGATCGAGGTCGCTGTTTCGGTAATCGCTGCCAGTGACGACAGAACAACACGGCCCGGGAGCGAAGCACTCCGCATCGGCAATTTCGTGAGCGTGTTGGATGCGTCCACGTTCTGGGCGGACATCCGTAGCGACACTCTCGCGCCGCTTCCTCCCGTTCCCTGTGCCACACATGGCGAGCACGACCGCACGATTGCCGATGCGCTCGTCGAGCAGATCGAATGGGCGAGCGTCATCGTCATCAATAAGACCGACCTATCCTCCGCCACCAGCGCTGCTGACCTGCGTGACTTCGTGCGGCTACTCAATCCCTCCAGCCACGTCGTGTTCGCCCGGCACGGGCGCAGCTCGACTGGACCCTGGCTTCCACCCCGAGAAAACATGCTGAACTGGCTGCAACAAAGCCCCGGCTGGATTCGCCAGCTGAACGGTGACGGACTGCTCACCTCAAGCCGAGCCGGGCTCGGATGCGTCGTCTACCGTGACCCCCGACCGTTCCACCCGGGCCGGCTGGCTGAATTTCTCAGTGCCAGGACGGCGGAATCGGGCGAGATCCTGCGCTCCCGGGGCCTCTTCCGTCTCGCATCCCGCCCCCACATTGTCGGCTCGTGGAACAGCGCCGGCCCAACCATCGGCTTCGAACCGACAGGCATGGGCAGCCACGACCCGGAATCGCCCTGGGGCCAGGAGATCGCTTTCTTCGGCAAGGACCTCGACGCTACCCGGCTCACCGCGAACCTCGACGCCTGCCTGCTCACCAATCGTGAATTCGTCGGCGGCCCCATCGAATGGAAATGCCTTGACGATCCCTTCCCGGCCTGGGGCTTGGAAAGCGACTCCACCCCCACCACATAACATCCACTCCGACAGCACAGAACGGACGACCGCCATGAAACACACAAACGCTTCATCCCCCACTGGCCCAGGAGCCACTGGCCCAGGAGCCAGTGGCCCGCTCGTAGCTCTGTGTGCCGGCCACCGCTGCAACGCGCTCCACCGGCTGGCCGATGGCGAGCACGGCACTGACCGGTTGCGGTCAACAATCGCGACCGGCAGAGGAGCAGTCCTCGTCTCCACGGAATGCTTGGGAACCTGCGCCAACGGTGCGGTGGCTGCGGTGGCCCGGCGCGATGGAAGCACCGGAGTGACTGGGCCGGCTGTCTGGCTGGGCGGCATGGACCAACCCGACACCCTGGACGCCCTCCTGAGCTGGATAACATCCGGCGGCCCAACGCTCATTGACGTGCCGGCAGAAAACGTCCCACCCGCTCTGCACGACTCAGTCCTCGGGATCGGCAACCCCATCCGAACGAACACTCCCGGGCGCTGACGCCAAGCCGGCACGCCCGCGGCAAACGACCTGGCTCCTCACGGCACGTCTATCGCGGCGCCCGGCCCCGGCAGGGCCGGTCGGCTGGTCATGCGACAGAGGGGAGACCAGCCGACTCTCGACCGGGCTCCCCGTGCGCCTCTAGATTCTGGACTCCGCCGGGTTGGTAGTCAGTGCTCGTCGTAGTGACCTGCGTGCTCAGCGTGGTTGTGGCCGTCGTGCACGAAATCGGTGTGGTTTCCGGGGCCATGCGAATCTCCCACCTGACTTCGACGGACACTGAGGAAACTTCGACGGACACTGAGGACGTCGTATCACTCCGGCACCACGCAGGACTGACGCGACCGTGGAATCCGCCCGAGCGGGATGCATGAGGCGCTGTCCACGACCGTGCGAGGCGCTGGCGTAGATTTGACGTAGTACTTTGCGGAGAACGGAGAAACGTGGGCGACGAACGATTGCGACATGACCGAGACCAGGCCGGGGTGCAGGTCGAGGTGGTTCATGCTGTCCCGGCGGCGGAACCGCGCGAATTGGTGGTGTTGCTGGCCGAGGACGGAACCCCGGTCGGCACAGCTGACAAGGCGTTCGTGCATGGCCGCGACACCAGACTGCACAGTGCTTTTTCCTGCCATGTCTTCGACCAGGACGGTCGCATCCTGGTGACGCGGCGGGCCCTGAGCAAGAAGGCGTGGCCTGGCGTGTGGACCAACTCGTTCTGCGGTCACCCCGGGCCCGGTGAGGCAATGACGGATGCGGTGGTGCGCCGGGCGGAGCATGAGCTGGGGATCGAGATCGAGTCTCTTACCGCCGCTCTCCCCGATTTTCGCTACCGCGCTGTGGATGCCGCCGGAATCGTGGAGAACGAAATCTGCCCGGTCTTCACCGCGACGACTTCCGGGGAGATAGCTCCCCGCGCCGACGAGGTCATGGAGTGGCGTTGGGCGGAGCGAACCGAACTCATCACGGCCGTGACCGCCACGCCATGGGCGTTCAGCCCGTGGCTGACACTCCAGCTCCCGCTGCTCTACCCCGGCGGCTAAGCCGGCTCGAGCCCGGTCCGGCACCGTCGGGGAGACCGAACCGGAGCCCGCAACGCTATCGGATCTCGGTCAGATACGCGGTGTAGCCGGCGCCGCGCATGGCGGCGATGATGGGTGCGGTGCCGCCGGGTTCCGCGACAGCGATCATGGCGCCGCCACCGCCGCCGCCGGTCAGCTTCGCCCCGAGCGCACCGGCCCGCCGAGCGACTGCGACGAGGTCCTCGATCTCCGGGCTCGACACCTGCAGGGCATTGAGCAAACCCTGGTTGATGTTCATGAGCTCGCCCAGTTGCGCGATGTCGCCGCGTCGGAGGGCGTCGACGCCGGCCAGGACCAGTCCGTCGATCTGGCTGAAGAGCGGATCGTACAGCTTCGGATTTCTCTGCCAGGCCGCGCGCACCAGCGCTACGGTGTGCGAGGTGAGCGAACTCACTCCGGAGAGTCCGATGATGATCGGGATCGGGTTGGGCGTGACGATTTCGCTGATTTCCGGCCCGCCGGCATCCGTTTTTCGAAACAGGATCGGTCGCCCGAAGGTCGCGACGGTGTTGTCGATGCCCGACGGCGTGCCATGCACGATTCGTTCGCATTCGAAGGCGAGGCTCGACACGTCGGCGTCACTGACCCGAATGTCGAAGGAGTCCGCCACGGCGCGGATCACGGCCACCGCGAATGCTGCAGAGGCGCCCAGGCCGCTCGCCCGGGGCAGGTCGGAGAAAACATCAAGGCGCAACCCGGGCGCCGGCACGCCCAGGCGCTCCGTGATCAGATTCGCCACTCGACGGGAGATGTCCTCCCGCACGGGGTCGCGAACGGTGCCATCGACGCCTCGGTCAGCGATGACGGGTTCGCTCGTCGGCCACCCCCTGCTGACCGCGGCCCGGACGGACAAACCGATCGGCGCGGCGATCGCGTGGTGGCCGTATACAACGGAATGCTCGCCCAGCAGGATGATCTTGCCAGACCCCACATGGGCGCCTGGCCCTATCGACACGGCGCTCGGGCCGGGGACAGCGGGGGTCTGCGGCGCCGCCAACGTGGCGGATTCCTCGATGGATTCCATGATCCGACGTGCCTTCCAGACCTTGATCTCCCCGTCGGCGAGGAGCTTTTCGACGACGTCATCAAACCGGGCTCCGTGTGCTCCGGCGGCGACTGCCACCGCGCGAGCGTGCAG
>JAWOHA010000189.1:0-6326 GCA_046496385.1 Cryobacterium sp.
TGTCGGCATGGTCGAAATAGTTGATTCCCGCCTCGCGCGCCGCCGCCACGAGGTCGCGTATCTCCGCATCGGTCAGCGCCGTGATGCGCATCAGCCCCAGAATGACGTTGGAGGTCTTCAGGTCGGTTTGCGGCATCAGTGACGTCTTCATCGATCGTTCTGCTTTCTGGTGTGGGCGCTGGAATGGGGCACCGGCGCATCCGGTGCACCGACATGGTCGTGCGGACCGGGAAAGGCAGACGCTAGCACAGGGGGGCCGGAGCCGGAGCCGGTGTCGGGCCCGCAGCGACCCGCCACGGCCAGCGACCCGCCACGGCGCCCTGCACCCGCTCGTGCTCGGGCGGGTGCAGGGCGCCGCGGGTCACGCCGACCGGCGGCGCGGCGTGAGCGGTTACCGGCGGCTGCCTCGGCCCTTCAGCGCGCCGAAGATGACCAGCACGAGGATGGCCCCGCCGATGGAGAGGAGCCAGGTCTGGATGGAGAAGAAGTCCTGGAGAGGAGCGTTGAAGAGCAGACTGCCGAGAAAACCGCCCAGGAGAGCGCCGACGACGCCGAGAACAAGGGTGAGGAACCAGCCGCCGCCCTGCTTGCCGGGCAGGATCGCCTTAGCGATGGCGCCTGCGATGAGGCCCAGGAGGAGAAATCCGAAGAATCCCATGGTGTGTCTCGTTTCTCTTGAATAAGGCTTCAAGGTGCCGTTCTCATCCGACGGTCCCTATTGACCGGCGGGGCTGTTGCGGGGTGAGGCTCACGACCGTTTGGTTCGGCCGCGGCAACTTGTCGATACTAGGGGACAGCCCCCCATTGGGGGGTAGAGAATTTTCAGATTCTTCTCAGGAACGTCACTTATATTCGCGCGAACAATACGACGAATGCCCGGTCCGGGCGGGCGTATTCTGGCGGCATGAAGACCTACACTGTCGCTCAGATGCGGGCCGCTGAGGCTCCCTACCTGGCGAAAGACGTTCCGCTCATGGCGCGCGCCGCGGCCGCGCTCGCCGACGTGGCCGCAGACCTGTTGCAGCCGCGGGGAGGCGTCACGGGGGCGCGTCTGCTCGTGCTGGTCGGCCCCGGCAACAACGGCGGCGATGCCCTGCACGCGGCCGCGATTCTGGGCCGGCAGGGTGCGATCGTGACGGTGGTTGCGACCGATGAGCGAATGCACCCGGCCGGGCTCGCCGCGGTGCGCGCGGCCGGAGCCGCGGTGCTGGGTGTCGACCTGCCGGCGGCCGATCTCGCGGCGGCGGCGGCGGCGTCCGCAATGATCATCGACGGCATTCTGGGCACCGGCGTCAGCGCGAATCCGGCCCTGCGAGGGCGGGCCCGCGAAGTCGTGGCGGCGATCCGGCCGGTGCTGCACGGGCCGACGGCCCCGCTCGTGCTGGCCGTTGATCTGCCGAGTGGCGTCGGTGCCAACGACGGGGCCGTGCCGGAGCCGACCGTGCTGCCGGCCGATGTGACCGTGACGTTCGGGGGCTGCAAACCCGGGCTGTTGCTCGAACCCGCCGCCGGCCTGGTCGGGCGCATCGTGGTGGCCGACATCGGCATCGGTGACGAACTCGACCGCATCACCGGCGCCCGGGGCTGAACCGCGGCGCGTCAGGCGGCGAGGGCGGGAAAGATCCACTCCCTCAACAGGGGCGCCAGGCTCGCGGTGCCGGCCTCTGTCGGGTGCACCCAGCGCAGCTCGTCGATCTCGCCCGAAGCGACCGGCGCTATGACATCCGCGCTCACGTAGATCGTGGCGTCGACCAGGGTGTTGCGCTCATTGGCGGCAGATGCCGTGAACTCGCCCAGCAGCACCAGCTCGCCGGGCACCACCTGCACTCCGATCTCTTCTGAAACCTCCCGCACGGCCGCGGCCAGGGCGGATTCCCCGCTCTCGAGCTTGCCGCCCGGCAGCATGAACGCGCTCGTGCCTCTCTTGCGCACCGTGAGCACCTGGCCGGCCCCATTGCGAAAACAGGCGGCGGCGACGACAAGGGTGCGAAACGGCATAGGGCCACGCTACCAAGCGGCGCGCCGGTTCGGGTTTTTCCGGCGGGAGCGCATCCAAGCGCGGGATTGGGGCAGAAACAACAGGCAACGGGAAACCATCGGGGTACCCGCTCTCGCTTCATGAACTGGAGGAAATCATGAAAAAAACTCTTACCGTTGGAATCGCGGCCGGCGCACTCATCGCGCTGGCCGGAGCGGCGCCGGCTCAGGCCGATGATCATGTCGCCCAGCTCTCTGTGCTGCACGCCGTACCGGGACTCACCGTCGATGTGTACGTGAACGGCGATCTCACCCTCGATGACTTCGAGCCGGGCGACCTGGCCGGGCCGCTCGAGTTGGCGCCGGGCACGTACACCGTGGCGATCACCGCGGGGGATGCCGCCGACGACAGCTCGCCCGCCATCGGCCCGATCGACCTGCCGTTGGAGGGCGGCCAGAACTACACCGCTGCCGCGCACCTCAACGCCGCGGGTGAACCCACTGCCACGCTGTTCACCAATGACATTCAGACCATCGCGGCCGGGGAAGGCCGGCTCACGGTGCGTCACACGGCCGCTGCACCGGCCGTGGATGTTCTGGCCGGCGGAACCGCCGTGATCACGAACCTGGTCAACCCGGACGAGTCGATTCTGACCCTGCCCGCCGGCACGGTGGCGGCGTCGGTCGCTGCCACCGGAACCACCGACCCCGTGATCGGCCCGGCCGACGTCAATGTGGCTGAAGGCACGAACACCATCGTGTACGCCTGGGGCAGCCTCGAGGACGACAACCTGGCCCTCGCCGTGCAGACCATCGACGGACTGCACTCCACCCCTGACGGCATTCCGGCCGGCAGCGCGGGCCTGGTCGCCACGAACCAGCCCGTGAACGGACTGTGGATCGGCGGCGCGTCCCTGCTCCTGCTGTTCGGACTCGGCGCGGCAGCGGTCTACGGCACGCGCCGTACCGGGGCGCAGCGCTAGGAACGGCCACGACCATGTCACGGGCCACGGACGCCGCGGGCGGGGCGAACTCCGTGGTCCGTGACACCCGTCGCCTCGGTCTGCCGCTCGGCACCGGCAAAGCCCTGTGCGCCGCAGTGTGACCCGGCTACGCACGCGATTGGAGGCGAACGATGGCACATCTTGACCGTGACGCGCGCGCCCTGGTCGCGCTCGCCGAACTCGAACTGACCGTCGCGGAGCTGCAACATCTGGCGGTCTGCCCCGGCTGCGCGGGTGATCTGGAGGCACTGCGGCGTACGGTCCTGATCGGCCGCAACGCCCGAAAATTCTCTCTCCTCGAGCCGGCGGATGTCGTGTGGACCCGCATCCACGCGGCGCTTGGCCTGTCGGATGACGTGGTGTCCCCGCCCCACCAGTCGGGAATGAACCAGTCGGGAATGAACCAAGCGGGAATGAACCAGGCGGGAATGACAGCGGAACAGCCCCCGGCCGACGCCCGGTCGCAGAGCCGGCCCGTGCACCGGGGCTGGTTGCCTCTGGCCGCGGCGGCCTGCGCGGCGGGCATCGTCGTGGGCGGCGTCGGCGGCACCTGGTGGCAGTCAGCCCGGCAGTCTCCGCCGGTGCCGGCGAGCTACGCAGCACAGCTCGATCCCCTGCCGGGCTGGTCGGGGAGCGGCCGCGCCGTGGTCGAAGAACCCGCCGACGGGCACCGTGACGTGCTGGTGAACGTGGACCTGACCGTGGAGGCCGGTTCGGGGCTGCGCGAGGTCTGGCTGATCACCCCGGATGCCACCGGGCTGATCAGTCTGGGGCTGCTCGACGGCGCCCAGGGCCGGTTCGCGATCCCGGCCGAAATCGACCTGAGCCGTTATGCGATCGTGGATGTCTCGGCCGAACCCAACGACGGCGACCCGACCCATTCGGGCGTTTCCCTCGTGCGCGGGGAGTTGCGCGGAGTGTAGGCACGAGCGGCACGCCGACCTCATCGTTCTGAACCGGTGACACGGCGGTAGCAAGAGCACCTATGGTTAGCCCCAATACAATGTTGGTGTTCCACCATGCGAAAATTGGTCAGAGAGGACCTAACCTTGGACAATCTTGCTGTGCTCAGCCTGCTGGCGCTGGCACCAATTCTTCTGGTGGGCATCTTGCTCGCCGGGCTCCGGTGGCCCGCCAAATACGCTATGCCCCTGGGTTACGTCGCCGCTGTGGCTGTGGCGCTCTTGGTCTGGAAGATGGATTTTTCGGGCGTCATCGCGGCGTCCCTCGAAGGCGTCATCGTGGCCGCCACCTTGCTCTACATTGTGTTCGGAGCGCTGCTGCTGCTCTCGACGCTCAGCGTGGGCGGGGCGATGAGCACCATTCGGGCCGGCTTCAACAACATCTCACCCGACCGCCGCGTGCAGGCCATCATCATCGGCTGGCTCTTCGGCAGCTTCATCGAAGGCGCGTCCGGGTTCGGCACCCCTGCCGCGGTCGTGGCCCCGCTGTTGCTGGCCATGGGCTTTCCAGCCATGGCCGCCGTCATGGTGGGCTTGATCATCCAGAGCACCCCGGTGAGCTTCGGCGCCGTCGGCACCCCGATCATCGTCGGCGTGGGCAACGGCCTGGGCGGCGACCCCGCTGTGGCTGACCGCATCGCCGTTCTCGGCGTGACCATGCCGGAGTTCGTCTCATCGATCGGATTCCAGGTGGCCCTGATGCACTCGATCGTGGGACTGCTGATTCCGCTGATTCTGGTCGTCATGCTCACCGGCTTCTTCGGACCCGAGCGCCGCTTTCGTGATGGTCTGGTGATCTGGCCGTTCGCTCTCTATGCCTCGCTGGCCATGACCGTTCCCTCTGTTCTCGTGGCCCGTTTCCTCGGCCCGGAGTTCCCCTCGCTCTTCGGCGGGTTGTTCGGCCTGATCCTGGTGATGTTCACGTCGAGCCGGGGCTTTCTGATGCCGAAGAAGACCTTTGACTTCGGGCCGCGCTCCGGCTGGAACGCGCGCTGGATGGGCACCATTGAAGCCGCCACCGCTGCGGACACCACCAAGAAAATGAGCATGAGAGCCGCCTGGGCCCCCTACGTGTTGATGGCCGTTCTTCTGGTCGCAAGCCGCGTCATCCCGCAGGCCAAGGAATTTCTGACCGGCATCGCGATTCCGTTCAACGACATTCTCGGCACCGGCATCTCCACGAGCGTGCAGCCGTTCTACTCGCCCGCGTTCCTGCTCATTCTGGCGTCGTTGTTCGCGTACGCCCTGCACCGGATGAACCGCAAACAGATCGCCGAGACCTTCAGGGTGTCCGGAAAGCAACTCGCCGGCACCGCCGTAGCCCTGTTGTTCGCGTTGCCCCTCGTGTGGGTGCTGATTCAGTCGGGATCGGAGCTGAACGCATCCGGTCTCTCGAGCATGCCGGTGACCCTGGCCGAAGGAGCCGCCGCAGTCGGTGGCAGTTCCTGGCCGTTCATCGCCCCGTTCATCGGAGCCCTCGGCGCCTTCGTGGCCGGGTCGAACACCGTCTCCAACCTCACCTTCGCTCAGTTCCAGTTCTCCACAGGCACCGCCATCGGCGTGAACCCGGAGCAGGTTGTCGCGGCACAGGCCGTGGGCGGCGCCGGTGGTAACCCGATCGCCATCCACAACATCGTTGCGGCCTCGGCCACAGTGGGGTTGCTCGGACGTGAAGGCGACATGCTGCGCAAAACCATCCTCGTCACGCTGTACTACTGTGTGGCCGGTGGAACGGTGGCGAGCCTGTTGATCTACGGTTTCGGCATCAACATCGGCACCATCGGCCTCGTGGTTCTGGTGGCGACACTGGCCCTCACCGTGCGGTGGATGCTGCGTCAGAAGGCCGCCGTTCTCGCCCCGGAGCCCGTCGCTCGCCGCTGACACCGGGCACGAGACACACGGATGCCCCCGGAATGTTCCGTGGGCGTCCGTGTGTCTGTGTGCGCGGATGATCAGTCTTCATGCATTCAGCCGACGTTCCGTCCCGCCCCGCCGCCCGGCCGCCCTCGCCGGTCGCCGCCCCGCCGCCCTAGCCGGTCGAGCCCCGCCGCCCCGCCGGTCGAGGCCCGAGCCCCCTCGCCGGTCGAGGCCCGAGCTTGCGAGGGATCGAGACCACGCAAGCCGACAGCCCAACCCGGGTTTCACGCGCTGACCGGCCGGTTCGCCCGGTGCGTCTGCGCCGGCCGCCAGGTCTGACTCGGGTCCACCCATGCGGGCCCGCGCACCATCGGCCGACCTTTCACCATCATGATCTGCCACCCCGACGACTCGATCTCGGCATGATGCCGGCGGCAGATGCACACCCCGTTGTCGATTTCTGTTCGATGATCTTTCGCCCACGCCTTAACGTGATGGATCTGCGTCCAATACGCCGGAACATCAC
>JAWOHA010000271.1:0-6759 GCA_046496385.1 Cryobacterium sp.
ATCGCCATTTCCGTTTTGCCGAAGCCGACGTCGCCGCACAGCAGGCGGTCCATCGGCCGCGGGGCCTGCATGTCCTGTTTGATATTTCGGATGGCCGTGAGTTGATCGGGCGTTTCGTGGGCCCGTGGCCGGGTCGCCATCGTGAATCGCGGTTCCGGATTCCATCACCACGACACGGTCGCAGAGGCGGCCCACCTGGTCGGAGGAATGGCTGACCAGAACGATCGTGCGTCCTTCGGCCTGGAACTCCGCGATCTTGTCCATGCACTTGCGTTGAAAAGGCTCGTCGCCCACGGCGAGAACCTCGTCGACGAGCAGAAGATCGGGGTCGACGTGCACGGCAACGGAGAACGCCAGTCGCACGTACATGCCAGAGCTGTAGAACTTGACCTGCGTGTCAATGAAGTCTTCGATGCCAGAGAAATCAACGATCGCGTCAAAGTGCCGATCTGTCTCATCATGGCTGAGCCCCAGGATGGCGGCGTTGAGATACACGTTCTCCCGGCCGGACAGGTCGGGGTGGAAGCCCGCGCCAAGCTCGAGCAAGGCGGCCATGCGCCCCCGACGCACCACTGAACCGCTGGTCGGCTGAATGATTCCACCGACGACCTTCAGAAGGGTGGACTTGCCTGAGCCGTTGTGGCCGACCAAACCGACAGTCGACCCGGTCGTGATCTCCATGGAGACATCCTGCAGCGCCCAGAAGTCTTCGACCTGTTTGCGGGCGCGGCCCAGAAACATGATGCGCTCTTTGAGCGACTTGTCTTTGTGCAGCTGGAAGCGTTTGGAGACGTTTTGAACGTTGACGATAGTCGGCGTGGCACTCATGTGGCTTACAGCTCCTGTGCGAAGTTGCCCTGAAGGCGGGAAAAAATTCTCTGTCCGACCCACAGCAGAACAATGCTGATGGCCAGAGAGATCCACAGCCTCACGGCGAGGTCAGGGGGAAAGTTCACTGCGTCGGACTCCGTCGTTCCGGCGAGCCAGAGGGCTTTCTGCATGCCCAGCACGCTCAGGGTGACCGGGTTGGCGAGATAGAGCTGTTCCATCCAGGTGCCCGCAATGGCGCTGTGCACGAAACTAAAGGAATACACGACCGGGGACGCCCAGAACAGAACGGTGAGAACGACCTCGATGAGGTGCTGCAGGTCGCGGAGATAGACGGTTACCGCTGCCAGGATCATGCCCATCGCTGACGCGAAGACGATGACGTTGAGAAGAGCCAGGGGAGCGAAGGCGAGGTCTGACGTCAGTGGTATCTGACCTCCCACAATCGTCGCTGCGATCAGGATCACCAGCTGAACGACGAAGTTGAACAGGCCGCCACCGACGGCCGCCAGCGGAAAGATCTCGCGCGGCAGGTAGACCTTCTTGACCAGTCCCGCATTGTTGATGATCGACATCGTTCCGCTCGACACGATTTCCGTGAAGAGCCCCCAGGTGATGAGGCCGACGAAGACGAAAATGGCAAAGCTGGGGATGCTGCGGGCCACGCCGAGGATCTGGCCGATCGCGAAGTAGTACACCAGCAGTTGGGCAAGTGGTTTGGCCAGGCTCCAGACCAAACCGAGCGAGCTGTCCTTGTAGCGGGCCTTGATCTCCCGTCGGACCAGAAGCCCCAGGAGCTCGCGATGTGCGAGAACCTCCTTGAGAGACGACCATGTTCCCGACACGAATCCGGTCGATTGCCCCACCGGCAGCAGCGGGTCCTGAGCTATTCGCAGGGCTCGTTCTTCGGCATTCAGGCTGGACATAAATCACTTTCGGTCGTGGCAGAGGGACAGAGGGAGTCTAGGCGAAAACACTGGTGCGGTAGCAGCTGGTTGAAGTCCGTTGGCTTAGGGTAGACTCGGCATCCTGAGTACATTAGGGGACGGAACTGTACTACGTGATCCAAGCAATGCCTTTATCAGTGCGGTCCGGAGTGGCGATTCTACTCTGTTTGGCAATCATGTCACTGGTTGCCTGCGGGTCCGCTGATAGGTCCCCGCCGCGCGCCGCGACCTCGCCGGAGATCGGCTCGTCCGCTCCGACTCCGGAGCCGGAGGAGTCGGCGGTGCCGGAACGGGCCAGTGAAGCCGTCATTTCTGTCGCGGGTGTCGACGTCGACGGGCTCAACGTTTCGGCGTCGGGCTACGTGTCAGGAGTTGTTGAGAACGGTGGCCAGTGCTCGTTCCTGTTCATCGGAGGCGACGACGGCAACGGTGCCGCCATGCAACAGGTCGCCACCGCTACCGCTCTCGCCAATGTCACGACGACCTCCTGCGGCCTTGTTCAGGTGCCGATGACAGACCTCACACCCGGCACCTGGCAGCTGGTGCTGACTTATAGTTCCGACGCTCTGAACGTCTCATCAGCACCTACAATCCTGGAGATCCCGTGAATGTGAAGAAAGTAATCGGCACGCTCCTCGCAGTACTGGTTTCAACCACACTGCTGGTGGCCGTGACGCCACCCACCCAGGCCGATGCCGCGAACAGCGCGCTCTTCGACCCGGGAAATATCATCAGCGACGCCGCGTTCTTCGACGGTCAAGCCATGAGCGCATCGACCGTGCAGAACTTTCTGAACGAACAGGTCACCTCTTGCCGGTCTGGCTACACCTGTTTGAAGGACTACCGCCAGAACACTCCGAGCAAGGTGGCGATTACCGGTCGTTGTGCCGCGTATGCCGGCCGTTCGGGTGAGAGTGCCGCCCAGATCATCACTAACGTAGGGAACGCCTGCGGCATCAGTCAGAAGGCGATGCTCGTGCTCCTGGAAAAGGAGCAGGGCATCGTCACGAGCTCGGCTCCGTCCTCCCGCATGTACCGCAGCGCCACAGGCTACGGCTGCCCCGACACGGCTGACTGTGACTCGCTGTACTACGGGTTCTTCAATCAGGTCTACTCGGCGGCGCTGCAGTTTCAGTATTACGCGGCCAACCCCACGCGATGGAACCACATCCCGGGGCGCGTGAACGCCGTGCGATTCCACCCGAATGCCGCCTGCGGATCCAGTGAGGTCTTCATCCAGAACCAGGCCACGGCAGGCTTGTACAACTACACGCCGTACCAGCCCAATGCCAGAGCCATCGCCAACATGTACGGATCCGGCGACGCCTGCAGTTCATACGGGAACCGGAACTTCTGGCGCATGTACACCGACTGGTTCGGAGCTGCGACCACGGGAACCAGCTTGATGCGCAGCAACAGTGACTCGACCGTCTACCTCGTGTCCGGAAAACTCAAGCACCCGATCACCAGCATGGGAATCCTCAGCGCTCTGAGCCCGCTCGGCACGCTCGGCTATGTGTCGCAGTCGTACCTGGACCGGTTCACCACCGCGCACCCCGTTGGCCGTTCCATTCGCAGCAACGACGGCACGATCTATTTCTTTGATTCCGGAAGGAAACTGCCGTTCTCGTCCTGTGAGCAGGCCGCAGACTACGCGGCTTCCTGCGCGCCCAACGGGTTCGTGCAGCTGACGGATCCGCAGATGCAGAGCTTCGAGACGGGGCCCATGCTGACGTCTGTTCTGGGCACGGTGGAAGGCAGCCGGTACTACATCAAGGGAGGCCGGAAAGCCGAAATTCTTGATGCACAGTCTCAGCAGGCTGCTGGCATCGGGTCGGCCATGAACGTGCTCAGCGAGAACGCCGTGGCCTCTCTGGCAATGACTACTCCCATCGTCCGAGATGGAGCCTTCGCGCTGTCACGGTCGACGGGAAGCTCCTTCCTGCTCTCGGCTGGCAAACGTTTCCCCGTCATCCGGGGTTCCGAAGACCGGTTGGGGGTCACCACCCGAACGAGTGGCATGCTCGTCTCCGAGAGCCTGCTGCAGATTCCGGCCGGGTCGAACTTCACCGGCATGGTTAGTGCAGCGGGAACCGGACCACTCACGGCGGTGTATTCCGAGGGGCGGCACCAGATCACCGCGGGTGGCGTGGGGGCAGCACAGACTCCGGTCTCGCAAGCGCTGATCGACTCCTACCCGGCACTGACCGGAATCAACGCCGGGTCGTTCATCAAATCGCCGACCGATGCCACCGTGTACGTTGTGATGCCCTCAGACATCCGCCCGATCAGTGGCTGGAATGCCTTGCTGGCATTGACACCGACGGGAGAGCCGGTCATCACCACAGTGGATGCCGGTATTGTCGCAAGCTTCGCGGTGGGGCCGGTGGCCCTCACCGCGGGAACTCTTGTTCGCTCTCCGGAGGATGCCACCGTCTACCTCATCAACGGTGTGACCGATCGGATCGCTTTCTCAAGCTTCATCTTTCCCCGGGAAGCCGGCTTCAACGACTTCTCCTTTGCGACTCAAGCGCGCCTCGACGCCTACCCCCGGGCAAGCACCAATATGACCTTCGGCCTGGTGTGCGGCAGCGACAAGTTCGTTGCCGCCGGTGGTTCTGTGCACAGCGTTGACGCCGCGCGGGTTGCTCTTTATCCCTTCACCTACGTGCCGCTGGATTCCTTCACCTGTGCCCAGATGAAACGGGGTGCCGCCGCATCCGACTTCATTCGTACGCCGGACGGCTCGATCTACCAGCTCGTAGCCGGGCAGAAGCGCCCGATTTCATCGTTCACCCGGCTGCGCCAACTGACGGCCACCGACAATTGGCTGAACGTGTTGCCGGCCTTCGCCGCTCAGATCCCGACGGGGCCCAACGCCTAGGGACTGCTCTTTCTGCCATCGACCCGATGGCAATACTCTGACAGTGACGCCGGCCCTTCGGGGCGGCGTCACTGTTGTGTGCCCCTGGTGGGTCCAGTGAGTTTGAGCGTCTGGCTGCGGTGCGCCCGGGGACGGAATCGCATTCACCCCGGCAGTGACGGCGGACTACGTGACTGTCGGCCACCGCGTGGTTGATTCGCTCCCCGCCGGCCCCGATGAATTCATGGCCGCCCTGGTCGAGTTGTCAGGGGTGACGCGAACCGGGGCTCGGTACGTTCCCGGTCTCGAATCAAACGGATACACCCAGGCGCACGACCCGGTGGCCGGAACGCTGCAGGGTGACCGGTCGGTCAGTCCGTCTTGCTTGCCTGCGGCACCAGCAGCCGTCGGGGCCGGGCCCGGTACAGCAAGATTGCTGTGAGTGCGAGCACGATGGCATACAGCCCGATCCAGATCGGCCAGCCGAACGGGGGAAGCCACTGGGGATTGAAGATCATGTCTTCCCAGTACATGTCCGCCCGGATTCCCGTCACGTATCGGCGCAGCGGCCAGAGGAACGCCGACAGATGTGCCACAACACCGGCAGTCAGTGTCACGATCAGCAGCCTGTCCAGCCGCGAGGTCCAGCGTCGCGCGAGCCCCGCGTCGAGGGCGCGCCCCAGAGCCAGCATCATGAGGATGAACAGCGGCAGGTTGTAGCGCCCCTGCCAGATGTACCCACTCTCGGTGACGATCAGAGCCTGGAACACCGGGGGAAGAACGAGCAGGGCCAGCATGGCCGCGACGGCTGTGATGAGGGTGCGGCCGCGCCCGAATCCGAGAACCGTCGCGACCATCGCGCCGACTGCGGCCCCCCAAATCCAGAGCACCACCCCGGGCGTCGGAGCATCCAGCCACCCGAAATACCCGATCAGGCCGGTCGTGTACTCGAAAGTCTTGTCCATCGTGACTTCGAAACCTTCCTCGAAGGAACCGCCGGCACCACCGAAGGGAGCCGTGGAGAGCGCATCCACGGTCGAGATCCACCACAAGGCGAAGCCGACGGCGGCTGCGATGACGGCGGAACCTGCCCAGGTCAACGGATTGCGCAGCAGCGAACCGAATCGACGCAGCCGGTAGCTCAGTACTGCGAGCACCACGGCCAGGAGCAAGAAAGCCAGCGAGAGCCCGCGAGCGTTGGCGAGGAGGGCCGCCGCCGCAGTGAACCAGGCCGTGGTCGCAACGGATTGTTTCGCCCGACCACTCCGTTCCAGAAGCAGGGCCAGATTCGCGAAGACGGCACCCGTCGCGGCGATTTCGAGGGCGTTGGGGTTGATGGCGGCGTTGAGGTAAAGCACCATGGGCGTGATCGAGACGGTCGCTGCGATTATTGTCCACCGCCGGGCTGTCAGCTGTGACAGGGCTTGGAACATGCTGGCCAGGAGCAGACTGCTCAGAAGCGCACTGACCATGCGCATCGCGTAGAAACCCAGCTTGCCGTCGAAGAACAACGACGGCAGGCCTGTGATCGCATAGTAGACCGGGTTGTAATACGCGGCACTCGTTGAGACTGAAGTCGGTTCGGTGACGTCGACCAAATTGATCGCCGCGCAGCTGGGAGCCACGTCTGCCTGAAAGGCGAAGCAGGTCAGTTGGTGGCTCAGGGCGACCCAGGTAGGTACGACGACTTCAGGAAACGGGCTTTCGGCCGTGACCGTGCCCGTCAGCTCACCGCGGACAACCGCGGCAGCCTTGATGGCATGCGACGGTTCGTCCGGCACGCTCATCAGGGGTGAGGCCACCGCCCAGCAGCCGCTCAGGGCCAACAGGGCGAGAAGAGAGACGACGAAGACTCGCCACGATCCGCCACGGTCGGTGAGGGCCCGCCGACGGGCACCAGGCTTGGCCGGCTGCCCAGGTGCGCTGCGGAGAAGAGGGCTGGTCATGCGGGGCCTTTCGAACGGGGAAGCAACTGGGAAGCTATTCGGGCGTGCGACGGCGTTAGTGCCGGGCCTCCAAGGGGGGTGCATCGTCAGCGCGCCGCTGAGCGAAGACCCAGTATCGGAAAACGAAATAGTTCCAGCCGGTGGTGATCACGGTGGCGACGACCTTGCCCACGCC
>JAWOHA010000304.1:0-5653 GCA_046496385.1 Cryobacterium sp.
ATTTACATCTATATTTTTAATACCAAAGAAATTTTGTTTATTAAGAATATCCCAACCATTAAGATAATTCTTAACTTGAGAAAGATGGGGGAATGGGGATAAGTTCTCCGAACGTAGGGCTGTGGAGAACTCAGGTCTGGAGGTCGGCTCACGAGGTCTCGATCGCTCGTACCTCGCGCCTCGACCAGCGAGGATGCGGGCCTCGACCACCCTCGCCGGTCGAGGCGCGACGAAGGAGCGATCGAGACCACGCTTGCCGGTCCTCACACTGAGGTCAGGGTTCTTGTATTGGCTCACGAGGTCTCGATCGCTCGTACCTCGCGCCTCGACCGGCGGGTACGTCGCGCCTCGACCGGCGGGTGTGTCGCGCCTCGACCGGCGAGGAGGGCCTCGACGGGGCGGAGTGTGCGGCGACGCGAAACGGCGCAGAGCCGAGATTTCTCTCAGGTCTGCGCCGTGGGGTGTCGCTGGGGTGTCTAGATATCGTCGGCGGTCTCGAACTGCGAGACCTGAGGGGCGCTTACGAGCAGCGACCCGAGTTCGGACGCACCCGCCCCGGCCCGCC
This sequence comes from Cryobacterium sp., assembly GCA_046496385.1. GTDB lineage: Bacteria > Actinomycetota > Actinomycetes > Actinomycetales > Microbacteriaceae > Cryobacterium. The sequence continues at coordinate 566 of JAWOHA010000304.1, forward strand.
AGGCGCGGTACGCCGCGTCGGCTTCGGTCGAGGCCCACCGCTCCAGCAGAATCAGGTGGGTGGGGTCTGCGGTGTCGACGAGAACGTCGACGCTCAGGCATCCGTCAAAGACCCGGGTGTCCGTGAGGATCTCCCGCAGCATGGCGGGTGCGGTGGCGACGGCCTCGGCCTTCAGGCGCAGGTCGAGAAGAACGGTGAGTGCCATGGGTGCTCCGATCGGGTGGGTATTAGAAGCTGAGGATCTGGTAGCCGCCGACGACCAGGTTGCGAATGCTTGCTTCACCCTTGTACTCGGTGAGCAGCGGCCATCCGGCGGCCTTGATGGGCTCGGAGACTCCGTGCGACGCAACGCAGAAGCCGCAGGCGCCGGAGATGTTGTCGTGCAGGGCGACGGCAAGCGGGTTCATCTTGTTCGCCGGGTCTGAGATGGCCGCGAGACTCTCCACACCCGAGCCGTCGAAGACCACAACGACCTCGTCACCGGCCTGCTTGAATTCGAGGGCGGTCTTCAGGCCACGGTACACGCGTGAGGTGTCGGAGTCGATGGGCTCGTAGATGACGACGGCGATCTTGAGTTCAGACATAAAAATGTACCTCCTAGGTAGACCGATCTGGCCACCAGCAACTATACCGATCTGTCTGGTGATGTCCAATTCGGTACGCCGGGCACTCAGGTTCGGGCTTACGTGTTGCAGATCGCAGATCGCAGATTGCAGATTGCAGAGCGCAGAACCGGCTGAACGTGGCAGTGAAAGCCGGCGAACGCAACGTGCTGCATGCCACGGGTGACCTGCTGCACTGAGCGCGGACCGGGACTGTTCGCCCGTAACTGTACCGACCTGTCTGGTATTGTCCAAGAATGGAATCCACAATCACCGTGCCGGTGCGTAGCGCGCGGGAACGCCTGTTGGTATCCGCAGGCCGGTTGTTTCACGAGCGTGGCATCAATGCCACCGGGATTGATCTGATCGTGCGTGACGCCGGCGTTGCCAAGGCGAGTCTGTATAACAACTTCGCCAGCAAAGAAGCTCTGGTGGTGGCCTATCTGGGGCAGGAGCTCGACGGCTGGGTGCAGTACTCCCGGGGCCTCGACGACCCGCACGCGTCAGGCCGGGAGCGAGTGTCGGCTCTGTTCGAAGACCTCGCGCTGTCGGTGGAATCGCACACTTTCTACGGCTGCCCGTTCACCAACGCGGTGATCGAGCTGCCGGAGTGCGCCAGCGTGCGTGAGGTCGCGGATCGGTACCGGGATGTGGTGCGGGCGCACCTGGCCGTCATCTCGGGGCAGAATCTAGCCTCGGTCACCGTGTCCCGCCTCGTGTTGCTCTACGACGCGGCCATCACTGCGGCGAAAGTGGGCCGCGACGCCGATCTGGTGCGCACGGCCCGCACCATGGCCGCGGAACTCGTTGACACCTCGCGCTCTGAGCCCTCGCACGCCTAGTGCGTGCGCACTGAAACAGCGCCCACCGTGTCAGCGCCCACCGTGTCAGCGCCCACCGTGTCAACGCACATCGCAGCGCTGCCAGCCGAGGCGACGCTGAGAACCGCACCACGCAAAAAAACTCCCAGCTGATTGCAGGCGTGTGCAGGTACAAAGAGACACACCCGAGGAGGCAGACCAATGACGATTTCGGCTGCACTACGGGCCTTCGAGCTCAGCACCCGACCGGTTCACCCGCTCTCCCGGGTGGCGCTCGACAAACGTTGGGCGGAGCTGCCCCCACACGTGAAGACCCCTAATCAGCTGCTCGGCCGGTCTGCGATCGGTTGCGAGGGCACCCACGGGGTCTTCCCCAAGTGCGATCTGACCTGTTCGCCGTGCTATCACGCAGCGGATGCCAACAAGGTGCGCATCGACGGCAACCACACCGTCGCCGGGGTGACCGAGCAGATGGAGTACCTGCGCCGCATCCGTGGTCCACGGGCACACGCTCAGCTCATCGGCGGCGAGGTCAGCCTGCTGCCCGCGGCCGACCATGCGGCGGCGCTACTGGCCATGCGGGCGAACGGCCGGGAACCGATGTCGATGACCCACGGTGATTTCGAGTACCAGTACCTGCTCGATGTCGTGCTCGACGAAGCGGGCGAGCCCCGTTTCAGCAAGGTGTCGTTCGCCGCGCACTTCGACTCCCTCATGCGTGGCCGCACCGGTGCGGTGCGGCCACGCTCGGAGGCGGAGCTGAACCCGTTCCGCGAGAAATTCGCCCGCATGTTCATCGACCTCAAACGCGACCACGGCGTGAGTTCTTATCTGGCGCACAACATGACCGTCACCCCGTCGAACGTGGCCGAAGTGAGCTCGGTCACCCGTGACGTGCTCGATATGCCCTATGACATGATGTCGTTCCAGCCGGCGGCGTTCATCGGCGACGACCGGCGCTGGAAGGAAGACTTCGACGACGTGACCGTCGACGCGGTCTGGGCCCGCATCGAAGAGGGGGTCGGGCAGAAGCTGCCGTGGCAGGCCACCCAGTTCGGTGACCCGCGCTGCAATCGCACCAGTTTGGGCCTGCGTGCCGGGGGAGCGTTCGCTGCGCTGCTTGACCCCGATGAGCCCAAAGACATCATCGCCCGCGACCGCTTTCTGAACCACTTCGGCGGCATGATCTTCGGCGACGTTCCGGTGCGCATTCTCACCGTCAAGATCGTGCGGGCCCTCGCCGCGCACCCCGCTGATATTCCTCTGATCGGGGGAGTGCTCAGCCGGGTGCTCCGCCGGGCCGGGGGAGTGCGCGGCATTGTCAAGGCCGCCCGGGCGAAGAAGCTCAGCTTCAAGACCTTCGTGGTGCACAGCTTCATGGATGCCTCCGATGTCGCGCCCGCCTGGGACCTCATGCAGCGCGGCATTGCCGGCACGGATGCGAGAACCATCGAAACCCAGCAGCGCCTCGGTTCGTGCATGTACGCGATGAGTCACCCGGGCGATGACCGTCTGGTGCCGGCGTGCGTGCAGCATTCGGTGCTCGACCCGATCGAGAACATCAGCCTGCGCAAGCTGCTGCCCCTGATCGGCACGGCGCAGAGCGTGGTGTCGCGGCCGAGCGGCCTCACGGAGGTGCGTCAGACTGGTGTCCGCCCAGCCGCCCAGCCCTGAACCGGACCTGGTGCGCCGGCCAGCCGTGCCGCGGCGCGAGGCGCGAGCCGCGAGCGATCCAGTCTCGCCGGTCGAGGCGCTAGGCACGAGCGATCAAGACCGCGCAGGACAAACTTCGAACTCAGGACGGGTCTGAAGATCGGCTTGCGCGGTCTCGATCCTCGCAAGCTCGGCCTCGACCAGCGGACTCCTCGCAAGCTCGGCCTCGACCGGCGGACTCCTCGCACGCTCGGCCTCGACCAGCGGACTTGGCACGGCCGGCCCGGTGTTCTAATCACTGGTGAGAGGTTGCTTTCGTGGCAGACCCCGTGAGTCAACCGCGTGCGCGTGCCGAGTCTGAGGGGTGGCGTGCGAGGTCAGGATCCCTCCTGCGTCGCAGGCCGGATCTCGCTGTCAACGCACAGAGACACCCGGCACCGGCACGACTGAGACCGCCGCGAGCGGCAGGGTCAGCGCCACCCAGCATCCGTCCTGCACGGCGTCGCCCGGCGGCAGGGCGGCCTGCAGCACGATTCCACCGTCGAAGGTGACGCTGACCATGCGCCGCGGGCCGTACCGGCGCACCCGCGAGACCCGGCCGATGACGCCCGCGCCCGGCATCGCCGCATCCGTCTCGGGGGAGACCTCGATTGCTTCGTGACGGATGACGAGCACGCCGGGTCCCTGGGGTGTGCCGGGCGCCACGGCGACCCGGCCGAGCGGCGACACGTGCACGCCGCCGTGAACCGCGCCGGCAATCTCATTCAGCCCGCCCATCAGACGGGCCACCCGGATCGACGTCGGTTGGCTGTAAAGCCGTTCCACCGTGTCGTGCTGCAACAGCTCGCCGCCCTGCACCACGGCGATGCGGTCGGCGACCGCTGCGGCCTCGTCACGGTCGTGGGTGACCAGAATGATGGTGGGGCCGACGGCGTGACGGATATCGTCGAGCAGCTGGTGCATGTCGTCCCGGAGCGCCGGGTCCAGGGCGCTGAACGGCTCATCGAGCAGCAGCACCCCGGGTTTCGCCGCCAGGGCGCGAGCGATCGCCACGCGCTGCTCCTGCCCGCCCGACAGCGCCTGCACCGACCGGCCGCCGAAATCACCCAGCTGCACCAGGTCCAGGTAGCGCTGGGCGTGGCGGCGGGACCCCGCGCGGCCGGCGCCGTTCACCCGCTGCGAGAACGCCACATTGTCGAGCACGCTCAGGTGCGGGAACAGCAGGGGCCGTTGGAAGACCATTCCAACACCACGCTTCTCGGCGGCGACCCCGGCGACATCGTGCCCGTCCACGAGCACACGGCCGGCGCTCACCGGCTCGAGCCCCGCGATCACGCGCAGAATCGTGCTCTTGCCCGAGCCGCTCGGACCAAGAATCGCCGTGCACGATCCCGCCGGCACCTCGAGGGTGATGCCGGTCAGGGCCGGGGTCGGCGCGGCCCCGAACGATTTCGAGACCGCTTGCAGAAACACATCGGCGCTCATCGGCGTTCTCCTTGTATGGTGCGTGCCCGGTTCCACGGGGCGCGGCGCCGGCGTCCCGTCAGCCCGGTCAGTATGAGCAGAGCCAGCGGCGGCACGATGGCCGACAGCGACAAGACGGCGACCGCCGCGTCGTTGCCGATTCCGGCGGCCAACGACCCGGTCACCAGTGGCAGGGTCACGATCTCGCCGCCGCCGACCACGACCGTGACCACGTAGTCGCTCCAGCCCACCAGAAACGACAGAAAGGCCGCACGGGCCAGAGCGGGCGCGAGCAGGGGAACGTGCACCCGCCACAACACGCTGCGGGGAGAGGCGCCCAGGGTGCGGGCTTCCTCCTCGAAGCGGATGTCGTGGGCCGCGTACGCGACCCGCATCGTGAACGTCGTGTAGGGGATCGCGACCACCACCAGCACCAGTAGCAGGCCCGCCGCCGGTGGCACGTAGGCGCGCAGCAGGATCACGTTGAGTCCCAGCACGGCTGCGAACGGGGGCAGCGCGATGGGTGCGAGCAGCACGACGCCGACCAG
>JAWOHA010000038.1:0-7252 GCA_046496385.1 Cryobacterium sp.
CCGCGACATCGACTCCTGGCCGCCGGCCACGACGACCTGGGCATCACCCAGACGGATGAGACGGGCAGCGTCGATGATCGCGGCCAGTCCCGACAGGCACACCTTGTTCACCGTCATCGCCGGAACATTCCAGCCGATCCCGGCGGCGATGGCGCTCTGCCGGGCCGGGTTCTGCCCGCAGCCGGCCTGCAGCACCTGCCCCATCAGCACGAAATCAACCTGGTTCGCGGCGACCCCGGCACGGGCGAGAGCACCGCTGATCGCCGCGGCGCCCAGCTGCACGGCGGTCAGGGAAGACAGCTGGCCGTTGATCCGGCCCTGCGGAGTGCGAGACCCCGCCACAATGACAACATCGTTGGCATTGACATCGTTGGCACTCATAAGACTCCTTCGTCGTGGAATGCACCTAAGCCTAGTTGCGCCCATCGACAGGCCACGTGCAGCAGCGCCCCGTAAGCTGTGCGGGTGGCTGCAATCAATTTAGGGATGCCCAAAGTACCCGAGGTACTCGCTCCCAGACGCGTTTCCCGTCAAATCAAGGTCGGCAAGGTTCTCGTGGGAGGCACCGCTCAAGTGAGCGTGCAGTCCATGACGACCACTCCGACCACCAACATCAATGCGACCTTGCAGCAGATCGCTGAGCTCACGGCCAGTGGATGCGACATCGTGCGTGTCGCCGTGCCCACCCGTGACGACGCCGAGGTGCTCTCGATCATCGCGAAGAAGAGCCAGATTCCGGTCATCGCCGACATTCACTTTCAGCCCGCGTACGTCTACACCGCCATCGACGCCGGCTGTGCCGCGGTTCGGGTGAACCCGGGCAACATTCGCAAGTTCGACGACCAGGTCGGCAAGATCGCTGCCGCGGCCAAAGCTGCCGGAACCAGCATTCGCATCGGGGTGAACGCCGGCTCACTCGAACCGAGCATTCTGCAGAAGTACGGCAAAGCCACCCCCGAGGCTCTCGTGGAGAGCGCCGTCTGGGAAGCCAGCCTGTTCGAGGAGCACGACTTTCACGACTTCAAGATCTCGGTCAAGCACAACGACCCGGTGATCATGGTCAAGGCCTACCGGCTGCTGGCCGAACGCGGCGACTGGCCGCTGCACCTCGGCGTCACCGAGGCCGGCCCGAGCTTTCAGGGCACCATCAAAAGCGCGACCGCGTTCGGTATTCTGCTCGGCGAGGGCATCGGAGACACCATCCGGGTGTCCCTGAGCGCCCCGCCGGTCGAAGAGATCAAGGTGGGCCTGCAGATTCTGCAGTCCCTGAACCTGCGCGAACGCAAGCTCGAAATCGTCTCCTGCCCCAGCTGCGGCCGTGCCCAGGTGGACGTCTACAAGCTCGCCAACGACGTCACCGACGGCCTGGAAGGCATGACCGTTCCGCTGCGCGTGGCCGTCATGGGCTGCGTCGTCAACGGACCCGGCGAGGCCCGCGAGGCCGACCTGGGTGTGGCATCCGGAAACGGCAAGGGCCAGATCTTCGTGCGCGGCGAGGTCATCAAGACCGTTCCCGAAGCCGACATCGTGAAGACCCTGATCGAAGAAGCGAACCGCCTCGCCGCCGAGATGCCCGCCAGCGAAGATTCCCTCGGCGCCCCGACCGTCACTGTCGGCGCGAAGTAGCCCCTGAGCGCGCCCGGTTTGGGCGGGCGCTACGGCGATTACCGTAGCGCCCGCCCCAAACCGGGCGCGCTCACCGGCATGCGGGCTATCACCCGGGCGGGGCGCCGCGACCGTCACGGGGCGCGTAAGGTGTATCAGTGCCTACACGTCTGTCGAACTATTTCCTCCGTACCCTCCGCGAAGACCCCTCTGACGCCGAGGTGACCAGCCACCGCCTTCTGGTGCGCGCCGGGTACATCAGGCGCCAGGCACCGGGCATTTTCGCGTGGCTGCCGCTGGGCCTGCGCGTGAAGGCGAAGGTCGAGAAGATCATCCGCGAGGAGATGGCCGCCGCGGGCGCGCACGAGGTGCATTTTCCCGCGCTGCTTCCCCGCGAACCGTACGAGGCCACCGGCCGCTGGGATGAATACGGCGACGGCATCTTTCGTTTGAAAGACCGCAAAGGCTCTGACATGCTGCTCGCGCCCACACACGAGGAGGTCTTCACGCTGCTCGTGAAAGACCTGTACAGCAGTTACAAGGACCTGCCGCTGTCGATCTACCAGATTCAGGACAAGTACCGTGACGAGGCGCGCTCCCGCGGCGGCCTTCTGCGCGGCCGCGAGTTCACCATGAAAGACGCCTACTCCTTCGACTACACCGATGCCGGCCTCGACGCGAGCTATCAGTCCCAGCGTGACGCCTACGAGCGCATCTTCACCCGTTTCGGCCTCGAATACGCCATCGTGAAAGCGGACGCCGGCGCCATGGGCGGGTCCAAGAGCGAAGAGTTCCTGCACCCCACCCCCGTCGGCGAAGACACCTTCGTGCGGTCCGGCGGCGGGTACTCCGCCAACGTGGAAGCCTTCACCACCCTGGTGCCGGAGTCGATCGACTTCACCGGGCTGCCCGCCGCCGAGGTGTTCCCCACGCCGGACACCCCGACCATTCAGACCCTCGTCGACAAGGCCAACGCCGAGCACCCGCGCCCGTCCGGTGTCGCCTGGACCGCTGCCGACACCCTCAAGAACGTGATTCTGGCGCTTATCGCACCCGACGGTTCACGATCCCTGGTCGCCATCGCGGTTCCCGGCGACCGTGACGTGGATCTCAAGCGGGTCGAGGTCGTCTTCGCCCCCGCCGAGGTCGAAGCGGCGAACGAGGGCGACTTCGTGAAGAACCCCGGCCTGATCAAGGGCTACATCGGCCCGTGGGCAGTGGATGGCGCGGTGCTCGGCGTGAAGTCGGCCACCGGCATCCGCTACCTCGTCGACCCGCGCGTCGTGCCCGGAACCGAGTGGATCACCGGGGCCAACGCGCCCGGCGAGCATGTGTTCGGCCTCGTGGCCGGCCGGGACTTCGCCGTGGACGACGTGGTGGAGGCCTCCGACGTGCGCGCGGGTGACCCGGCACCCGACGGTTCCGGGCCTGTGGAACTCATTCGCGGCATGGAAATCGGCCACGTCTTTCAGCTCGGCCGCAAATACACCGAAATGCTCGGACTGAAGGTGCTTGACGAGAACGGCAAGCTCGTGACGGTGACCATGGGTTCTTACGGCATCGGTGTCACCCGCATTCTCGCGGTCATCGCCGAACTCAACAACGACGCCAAGGGCCTGATCTGGCCGGAGTCGGTCACGCCGTTCGACGTGCACGTGATCGCAACCGGCCGTGACGAGATCATCTTCGACACCTCGGAAGTCGTCGTCGCCTTGATTGAAGCCACCGGCCGTGAGGTTCTCTACGACGACCGCCGCAAGGTCTCGCCGGGCATCAAGTTCGGCGACGCCGAACTGATCGGCGTGCCCAAGATCGTGATCGTGGGCCGCGGCGCCGCCGACGGCATCGTGGAACTCTGGGATCGACGCAGTGGCGAACGCGAGCAGATCGCCATCGAAGAGGTCGCCGCACACTTCGCCTGACCCGTTCGAACGGCGACGGATGCCCCCGCACGGGTGCGGGACATCCGTCGCTTCGGCGTACCCGGTCGACGCGCTGCGGCGGTGACGGGGTCGGCCGGAATCGAGTACCGTAGTGAGAAGCCCGCTGCGCAGTTTCGCGGCGGCAAGATCTGAATAGAGGAGGCCGGCCATGGACATCGACCTCAGTGTTTTGCGGCTACTGGAGCGCGAGAAAGAGATTCCCTTCGAGGAACTCGTACTCATCATCGAGCAGGCAATTCTGACCGCCTACGTCAAGCACACCCTGCAGGCAGTTTCGCAGGATGATGCCCCGACCAAGGCCGTCGAGGAAGTGCCGGGAGCGCGCGTCGTACTCGACCGCAAAACCGGCCACGTGGACATTTTTATCCCCGAGCACGACGACGAGGGCAACGTTATCGGCGAAGCCGTCGACAACCCCACCGATTTCGGCCGGATCGCCGCGTTCGCGGCCAAGCAGGTCATCAACCAGCGTCTGCGCGACCTGGCCGATGATGCCGTGCTGGGCGAGTTCAAGGGCCGCGAAGGCGACATCGTCGCCGGAATCATCCAGCAGGGACCGAACCCCCGCATGATTCACGTGGACCTCGGCACGGTGGAAGCGATCATGCCCCCCGAGGAGCAGGTGCCCACCGAGAGTTATGTGCACGGTGCCCGCATCCGGGTGTTCGTGACCGCCGTGGGTCGTGGGTTGAAAGGCCCCCAGATCACCGTGTCACGCACGCACCCCTCGCTGGTGCGCAAACTGTTCTCACTGGAGGTTCCCGAGATCGCCAGCGGCGTCGTGGAGATCGTCTCGCTGGCCCGTGAAGCGGGCCACCGCACCAAGATCGCCGTTCGTGCCACGGAACCCGGTGTCAATGCCAAGGGCGCCTGCATCGGCGAACTCGGCCAGCGCGTGCGCGCCGTGACCGTGGAACTCAACAACGAGAAGATCGACATCGTCGACTTCTCGACCGACCTCGCGACCTTCGTCGCGAGCGCGCTGTCACCGGCCAAGGTGACCAGCTGCTACGTGATCGACGAGTCGATCAAGGCCGTTCGCGCCCTTGTTCCCGACTATCAGCTGTCTCTCGCGATCGGCAAGGAGGGCCAGAACGCCCGCCTCGCCGCCAAGCTCACGGGGGCCAAAATCGACATTCAACCCGACAGTATTCTGGAGGACGCCGAATAGGATGTACGATGGATCCCGTTAGAACGTGCATTGGCTGCCGTTCGCGCGCCGCACGGTCGTCCCTTCTCAGGGTGGTTGCCGGTACATCGGAGCTCGTGGTGGATGAAACCGCCACGCTCCCCGGTCGAGGTGCGTGGCTGCATCCGACCGCTTCGTGCTTCCAGGAGGCACAGAAGCGGCGCGCCTTTGGGCGCGCACTTCGCGTGTCCGGTCAACTGGACGCGAAACAACTAGAGAACAGGCTGAATGGCTAATGGATAACTAATGAGCGGCTCGAAATGAGACCCGTCCGTTAATAACGGTCTGCCCCTTTCCGGGCGCAGACCCGGAACAGGAGAATTGTGGCTGCAAAACCACGCGTACACGAGATCGCCAGCGAGCTCGGAGTCGACAGCAAGGTAGCCCTTGCCAAATTGAAAGAAATGGGCGAGTTCGTCAAAGGACCGTCCAGTAGCGTCGAGCCCCCGGTAGCGAGGCGCCTTCGGGCTGCCCTGCAGGCCGTGGCCGGCAGCGCCGCCGCTCCGGCAGCAGCACCCGCTGCCGCCGCGACGGTGGCCACCCCCGCCGTGCGTCCGAGCACGGGTGTGAAGCCGGGCGCCAAGCCCGGTGCCCGCCCCACGCCCGGACCGCGCTCCGTCGTGCCGACCCCCGCGGCTCCGGTCGCCGAGGTTGCGGCAGCAGACGCGGCACCCGTGCCCGCTGCACCGTTGACCGTGGCCGAGCGTCAGGCTCAGGCCGCCGAGAAGGCTGCCGCGGCCGAGAAGACCGCAGCCGCCGAGAAGGCTGCCGGCACCGAGACAACGACGCCGACGGATGCGACGCCCGATGCTGGGACCCCGGCGGTGAAGCCCGCAGGGCCTAAGTCCACCGGTGCCAAGCCCGGCGCTCCGCGCCCCGGCGCCCGCCCCGGCAACAACCCCTTCGCCAGCAACCAGGGCATGGGTAAGACCCCGACCGCGCCGCCCCGTCCGGGTAACAACCCGTTCGCCAGCGCACAGGGCATGGGACAGCGCCCGCCGGCACCCTCCCCGAGTAACATTCCCCGCCCCGCTCAGCCTCGCCCCGGCGCACCCCGCCCGGGCGGCCCCGGCCAGGCCCCGCGCCCGACCGGTTTCGGTCAGCGTCCCGGCGCTTTCCAGCGTCCCGGTGGCGCTCCGGGCGGCGCCGGCGGCGCCCGTCCCGGTGCCCGCCCCGGCGGAGCGCCCGGCGGAGCCCCCGGCTTCGGCCCGCCCCGCCCCGCCGGCGGTGGCGCCGGTCGCGGCCGCGGTCCCGGCGGCGGTACCGCTGGTGCGTTCGGTCGCGGTGGCGGCAAGAACAAGGCGCGCAAGTCCAAGCGCACGAAGAGAGCAGAATTCGAACTGCGCGAAGCTCCGTCGCTGGGTGGCGTGTCAGTACCCCGCGGCGATGGTGGAACCGTTGTTCGTCTGCGTCGCGGCGCATCGATCACCGACTTCGCCGACAAGATCGACGCGAGCCCCGGAAACCTCGTCACCGTGCTCTTCCACCTCGGTGAAATGGCCACGGCGACGGAGTCCCTCGACGAGGCGACCTTCGACGTGCTCGGCAATGAGCTCGGCTACCAGATTCAGATGGTCTCGCCCGATGACGAAGACCGCGAGCTGCTGCTCGCGTTCGACATCGACATCGACCAGGAACTGGCCGATGAGACCGACGACGAACTCGTCGTGCGTCCTCCCGTGGTCACGGTCATGGGCCACGTCGACCACGGTAAGACCGCGCTGCTCGACGCGATCCGCAACGCCAAGGTCGCCGAAGGCGAAGCCGGTGGTATCACGCAGCACATCGGTGCCTACCAGATCCTCACCGAACATGAGGGCATCGACCGCGCCATCACCTTCATTGACACACCGGGTCACGAGGCGTTCACCGCCATGCGTGCTCGTGGTGCTCAGGTCACCGACATCGCGATCCTCGTGGTCGCCGCCGATGACGGCATCATGCCGCAGACCGTTGAAGCGCTCAACCACGCCCAGGCCGCCAACGTGCCGATCGTGGTTGCGGTGAACAAGGTCGACAAGCCCGGGGCGAACCCGCAGAAGGTGCGCCAGCAGCTCACCGAGTTCGGCCTCGTCGCCGAAGAATACGGTGGAGACGTCATGTTCGTCGACGTGTCGGCGAAGCAGGGCACCGGAATCCAGGAAATCCTGAACGCCGTGCTCCTCACCGCTGACGCCGGCCTCGACATGCGGGCCAACCCGGACAAGGATGCGCGCGGCGTGGCCATCGAGGCTCGCCTCGACAAGGGCCGTGGCGCTGTGGCGACCGTGCTCATCCAGTCGGGAACCCTGCACGTCGGGGACTCGATCGTGGCGGGCACCGCCTACGGCCGCGTTCGTGCGATGGCAGACGAGAACGGCGTGCCCGTTCTCGCCGCCACCCCGTCATGTGAGCGCACCGGCGTGCCGATGGTGCTCAACACCTCCTATGCATCCCTCGCCAAGCCCTCGACTGCTTCCTGCGCACCCGCATAGGGCTGCAGGCCGTGAGGCCCGGTGTTGCGATTCAGAGCCCG
>JAWOHA010000184.1:0-16604 GCA_046496385.1 Cryobacterium sp.
TCACCGTTGCCGGAGCGGACATCACGACAGCGTCCCGCAGTGATCTGCGGGGTTTGCGGCGCAAGGTCGGCATCGTGTTCCAGGACCCATCGTCATCGCTCAATCCCCGGCTGTCGATCGGCGACAGCATCGGCGAACCGCTCCTGCTGGCGAGGGAGGCCAGCGGCAAGGCCCTGGGCCTGCGGGTGGAAGAACTGCTGGACAGCGTGAGCCTGCCGCGCTCCTACCGCAACCGCTACCCGCATGAACTCTCCGGCGGCCAGAAACAACGCGTCGGCATCGCCCGGGCGCTGGGGCTGCGACCGCAACTGCTGGTGGCTGACGAACCCACATCCGCGCTGGACGTGTCGGTTCAGGCCACCGTGCTCGAACTACTGCGGGAGTTGCAGGCCGAGATGCGCTTCGCCTGCCTGTTCATCAGCCACGACCTGGCCGTCATCGACATCATGGCCGACCGCATCGCGGTGATGAGCAAGGGCCGCATCCTAGAGACGGGCACCAGGGACGGCGTGCTGCGTGCTCCGCAGGACCCCTACACGCAGCGCCTGATCGCGGCGATTCCGATGCCTGATCCGGATGCCCAGCGCGAGCGTCGAGAACTGCGCCTGCGTTTGAACGCGGCCGACGAGAGCTGACGGCGCCCGACGAGGGCTTGGGTCGCAAGCCGCCATCGGGAACTCGCGTTGATACGGTAGGATAGTACTTTGGGTCAATCTTTGACTCCACTTTTTCCATCTTCGTCGCCAGCGGTAGTCTGCGGCTTTCATTCTTCGTAAGGATCTATTTTTATGGCGATTGCCACGCGCAATAACCTCCGAAATGTTGCCATCGTCGCTCACGTCGACCACGGCAAGACAACGCTGGTCGACGCGATGCTCCAGCAGACCGACTCGTTCGCGGACCACTCCAAGGTCGAAGAGCGTGCCATGGACTCCAACGAGTTGGAGCGCGAAAAGGGCATCACGATTCTCGCCAAGAACACGGCGGTTTCGTACAAGGGCATCCACGCCAAAGAGGGCCCCATCACGATCAACGTGATCGACACCCCCGGCCACGCCGACTTCGGTGGCGAGGTCGAGCGCGGCCTGTCCATGGTCGACGGTGTCGTGCTTCTCGTCGACGCCAGTGAGGGCCCGCTGCCGCAGACCCGCTTCGTGCTGCGTAAGGCACTCGAAGCCAAGCTGCCCGTCATCTTGCTGGTCAACAAGACCGACCGTCCCGACGCGCGCATCGACGCCGTCGTGGCCGAAGCCCAGGACCTGCTCATCGGCCTGGCCAGCGACATGGCCGACGACATGCCCGACCTCGACCTCGACGCCGTGCTCGACGTTCCCGTCGTCTACGCCTCGGGCCGCAACGGCGCCGCGAGCTGGAACAAGCCCGAAGACGGCACCCTGCCCGACAACGATGACCTCGAGCCGCTCTTCGACGCGATCCTCAAGCACATCCCGGCCCCGGTCTACGATGACGAGCACCCCCTGCAGGCGCACGTCACCAACCTCGACGCCTCGCCGTTCCTCGGTCGCCTCGCGCTGCTGCGCATTTTCCAGGGCACCATCAAGAAGGGTCAGACCGTGGCCTGGGCGCAGCAGGACGGCACCGTCACCAACGTGCGGATCACCGAGCTGCTCATCACGAAGGCGCTGGACCGCTACCCCACCGAGAGCGCCGGACCCGGCGACATCGTGGCCGTGGCCGGCATCGAGAACATCACCATCGGTGAGACCCTGTGCGACCCCGAGGACGTACGCCCGCTGCCGACCATCACGGTCGACGACCCGGCCATCTCGATGACCATCGGAACCAACACCTCGCCGCTCATGGGCCGAGTCAAGGGCCACAAGCTCACCGCCCGCATGGTCAAGGACCGCCTCGACCGCGAACTGGTCGGTAACGTCTCGCTCAAGGTCGTCGACATCGGACGCCCGGACGCCTGGGAGGTGCAGGGCCGTGGAGAACTGGCCCTCGCCATCCTCGTCGAGCAGATGCGTCGTGAAGGCTTCGAGCTCACCGTCGGCAAGCCGCAGGTGGTCGTCAAGCGCGTCGACGGCAAAATCCAGGAGCCCTTCGAGCACCTCACCATCGACGCACCCGAAGAGTACCTCGGCGCCATCACGCAGCTCCTCGCCTCCCGCAAGGGTCGCATGGAGAACATGGCCAACCACGGCACCGGCTGGGTGCGCATGGAGTTCCTCGTTCCCTCACGCGGCCTGATCGGCTTCCGCACCCAGTTCCTCACGGACACCCGCGGCACCGGCATCGCCAACGCGATCCTGCACGGCTACGAGCCCTGGGCCGGCACCATCAGCACGCGTACGAACGGCTCCATCGTGGCCGACCGTTCCGGTGCTGTGACCCCCTTCGCCATCATCAACCTGCAGGAGCGCATGTCGTTCTTCGTGCAGCCGACCAGCGAGGTTTACGAAGGCATGGTCATCGGCGAGAACTCCCGCGCCGATGACATGGACGTGAACATCACCAAGGAAAAGAAACTGACCAACATGCGTCAGTCCAGTTCGGACTCGTTCGAGTCGATGACCCCGCCCAAGCAGCTCTCGCTTGAGCAGTGCCTCGAGTTCGCCCGTGAAGACGAGTGCGTCGAGGTCACCCCGGCCGCCGTGCGCATTCGCAAGGTGGAGCTCACCGCAGCGGCTCGCTCGCGTCAGGTCTCGCGCGTCAAGAAGCTGGACGGCAACTAAGTCGCTGACTGACTGACTGACTGACTCGCACGCCAGAACCCCCGCAGCCTCGGCTGCGGGGGTTTTGACGTGGGTGCACCCGGCTCCGGCCGGTGGGGGAGTGCGCTGTCCCGTAATATTGACCCTGGGGCAGCCGCCCCACCGGCTATTTCGTACCGAGGTTGACATGGTTTTGAGCGGCAGCGCCGAACGGGTGGTGTTCGTGCACGATCGACCCGGTGACGAGGCTCGGCTCACGGGCGGCGTGATCGCGCGGCTGCGGGCCGCCCGGTCTGCGGTCGTGGTGGTCTTCACCGGTGCGCCCGCTGACTTCGCCGTGACCGGTGACGCCGACGTGCACGCGGCGGCGGCGGTGCTCGGCGCACAGGATGTGCGGTTTCTGGGCGACGCACCGGCATCCGCCGTGCGTGCCACGCTCCGAAGTATTCTGGCCGAAGCGCGCGCGACCGCCGTGGTGCTGGGGGAGCTGCAGGAACCGACCCGCGGCGCTGCGAGCCAGGCAGCCGAGGACGAGGGCGTTGCCCTGTTCGAGAGTCGGAGCGTGGCTGCTGCGCCGGGCGAGCGCCTGATCGCCATCGACGTCACGGACCAGGTCGCCGTGAAATGCCAGGCCCTGGCCGCGTACCCGTCCCGTTTCACGGTGCAGGAGGGCGCGCTGTTGATGCCCGACGGTCGAAGTGCCGGGGTGGACGGCTCGGAAACCTATATTCAGCTCGCCGCCGCCCCCGGTGTGACGGGAGCCCACGAACCCGCCCGGGCGGCCCGGCTCGGCCTCGCCGCGATCGCGCTCGTCGCGGGGGTGCTGTTCGCCGTGCTCGGAACCCTCGCCCATCAGGTCACTCTCGAGATCGGCTCGCTGAGCCTGCCGATCGGCGTGTTGGTGGCGATCGTCGCCGCCAGTGCGCTGATCGTGGGCCTGCGCCTGCTGCTGGGTGATCGCCTGGTCGCCGGCATGGGGGCGGCCGGGCTGCTCGTGACCACGTTTCTGCTGTCCCTGCGCGGCGCCGGCGGGTCGGTGCTCGTGCCCGAGAGCCTCGCCGGAACGCTGTGGACCCTGGTGCCGGCGTTCGTGGCGGCGTTGGTGCTGGCCTGGCCGAAAATTTCCCTGCCCTCGCGCGCGCGGTAGACTAGAGTTTGAAGCTTTTTGAAGGGACTGTGAATCAGTGACGTATGTGATTGCGCTGCCGTGCGTCGATGTGAAAGACCGTGCCTGCATCGATGAATGCCCGGTCGACTGCATCTACGAGGGCGAACGGTCTCTCTACATTCACCCCGACGAGTGTGTCGACTGCGGGGCCTGCGAACCGGTCTGCCCGGTCGAGGCCATCTACTACGAAGACGACGTTCCCGAACAGTGGGCGGACTACTACCGGGCCAATGTGGAATTCTTCGACGACATCGGGTCGCCCGGTGGCGCCGCCAAAATCGGCGTGATCGCCAAGGATCACCCCGTGATCGCCGTGCTGCCGCCGCAGATCCAGCACCAGTAGCCTCTTCACCGCCGTGCTGAAGCCGCTCCCCGACTACCCGTGGGACCAGATGGTCCCGTACCTCGTTCGAGCCCGGGCGCACAGCGACGGCATCGTCGACCTGTCGATCGGGTCGCCGGCCGACGCCACGCCGCCGGTGATCCGAAACGCCCTGGCCGCTGCGACCGATGCGCACGCCTACCCGCAAACGGCCGGCACCCCTGAACTGCAGCGCGCCATCGTGGCCTGGTACGTGCGCCGTCGTGGTGTGACGGGCCTGACCGAAGCACAGGTTCTGCCCACGATCGGATCAAAAGAACTGGTCGCGTTGATGCCCTTCATGCTCGGCCTCGGCGAGGGCGACACGATCGTGCACCCCCTGGCCGCGTACCCGACCTATGCCATCGGCGCCGCCATCGCCGGGGCTGACGCGTGTGCCTCAGACAATCCGGCAGACTGGCCCGACAGCACCCGACTGATCTGGTTGAACAGTCCGGGAAACCCCGACGGTCGCGTGTTGTCGGTCACGGAGTTGCGGGCGGCCGTGGCCCGGGCCCGGGAGCTCGGAGCCCTCATCGTGAGTGACGAATGCTACGCCGAACTCGGCTGGGACGCCCCGTGGGATGAGTCGTCGATCCCGAGCATCCTGGACCCGCGCGTCACCGACGGGGATACCCGCGGGGTCGTGGCGATCTACTCGTTGAGCAAGCAGTCCAACATGGCCGGGTACCGGGCGGCTTTCGCCGCCGGTGACGCCGCGGTGCTCGCCCGGCTGCTGACCGTGCGCAAACACGCCGGACTGATGCTGCCCGCACCCCTGCAGGCCGCCATGATCGCGGCGCTCGGCGACTCCGCCCACGTCGACGTGCAACGTGAACGCTACCGCGCCCGCCGGGCCGCACTGTTGCCCGCGCTCGTGCACGCCGGGTTTCGCATCGACCACAGCGAAGCGGGCCTGTACCTCTGGGCGACCGAGGGCCGACCCGCGTGGGAGAGCATCGATCGCCTCGCCGGCCTCGGTATCCTCGCCGGCCCCGGACCCTTCTACGGTGATCATTTTCCCGAGCACGTGCGGTTCTCTCTGACCGCCACCGACGAACGCATCGCAACGGCAGCACGGCGGCTGCGCGCCTGACCGGACCGATGTGCGTCAATGGCACCTCGCATTGTGGAGGATCACCAAGGAACAGACGACTCTCTTGGTGGATGCGACAGTAGGTGGTCGGGCGGCTTAGGCTGTAGTCGCGAGGATGCCGGTCCTCATCGACACGGCACGTCGCCACACCATATCCGGCAGTGAAACCCAGGAGGCTCCGTGACCGACGTCGCTCAGCAAACAGCATCCGGTGAGCAGAAGAGTCTCGACCCCAATAAGGTCACTCTCACCTTCCCCGGCGGGTCCGCGGAATTTCCCATTCTGACCAGCGTCGACGGCGTGTCCAGTATCGACATCTCGACACTGACCAAGAAGACCGGTCTCACCACGCTCGACTACGGATTCGTGAACACCGCGGCGACGCGCTCCGCGATCACCTACATCGACGGTGATGCCGGAATCCTGCGCTATCGCGGATACCCGATCGAACAGATCGCCAAGAACTCCAACTTTCTCGAAACCGCCTGGCTGCTCATCTACGGGGAGCTGCCCACCGCGAGCGAGCTGGCCACCTTCGATGACCGCATTCGTCATCACACCCTGCTGCACGAAGACATGCGCCGCTTCTTCGATTCCCTGCCGCACAACGCCCACCCGATGTCGGTGCTCGCGTCAGGTGTCTCGGCCCTCTCCACCTATTACCAGGACTCACTGGACCCGAAGGACCCCGAGCAGGTCGAGATCTCCACGATCCGTCTGCTCGCCAAGCTTCCGGTGATGGCGTCCTACGCCCACAAGAAGAGCATCGGGCAGGCCTTCATGTATCCCGACAACTCGCTGAGTTTCGTGGACAACTTTCTCAAGCTGAACTTCGGCAACCGCGCCGAACCGTACGAGGTGAACCCCGTCGTGAGCCGGGCCCTCGAACGCTTGCTGATGCTGCACGAAGATCACGAACAGAACGCCTCCACATCCACGGTGCGCCTGGTCGGTTCGACCGACGCCAACCTGTTCGCCTCGGTGTCTGCGGGCATCAACGCCCTGTTCGGCCCGCTGCACGGCGGCGCCAACGAGGCCGTTCTCAGCATGCTCGGTGAGATCAAGGCATCCGGCGAGGGCGTGGAGAAGTATGTCGAACGCGTGAAGAACAAGGAGCAGGGCGTCAAGCTCATGGGCTTCGGGCACCGCGTGTACAAGAACTACGACCCGCGCGCCACCCTCGTGAAGGACAGCGCCCATGAGGTGCTCGCCGCCCTCGGCATCCAGGACGATCTGCTCAACATCGCTCAGGAACTCGAGCACATCGCCCTGAGCGACGACTACTTCAAGGAACGTCGCCTGTACCCGAACGTGGACTTCTACACCGGCGTGATCTACAAGGCGATGGGCTTCCCCACCCGCATGTTCACGGTGCTCTTCGCGATGGGGCGGCTGCCCGGCTGGGTGGCGCACTGGCGTGAGATGAACGAAGACCCGGCCACCAAGATCGGTCGCCCGCAGCAGCTGTACGTCGGCTCCGCGGCACGGGACTACCCGCAGCGCTGATCGGAGCCACGCGACACCCCCGACACCCCCGACACGCACGGCGTGTCGGGGGTGTCGCGTCGCCGGGGCCAGCCGGGCGGTCTAGGCGTGCAGGCTGTCGTTGAGGTTGATGCCCGACCCGCTGCGGGCGAGCACCTCGACGGCGCCCGAGAGGGAATTGCGCCGAAAAAGCAGGTTGGGCACGCCCGAGAGCTCCACGGCCTTCACCGTGCGCACCTGGCCGTCGCTGTCGACCGGTGTGCCCACCAGAAGCACTTTGGTGCCCGACGTCACATACAGTCCCGCTTCGACGACGGTGTCGTCACCGATGGCGATTCCCACCCCGGAGTTCGCGCCGAGCAGGGCGCGGGCCCCGATCGTGACGCGTTCGGTGCCGCCGCCCGACAGGGTGCCCATGATCGAGGCACCGCCGCCGATGTCGGCGCCGTCGCCCACAACCACGCCCTGCGAGATCCGGCCCTCGACCATGGCCGAGCCGAGGGTGCCCGCGTTGAAGTTCACGAAACCCTCGTGCATGACGGTGGTGCCCGGCGACAGATACGCGCCGAGGCGCACCCGTGAGGCGTCGGCGATGCGCACACGCTCGGGAACGACGTAGTTCAGCAGCGGGGGGAATTTGTCCAGCCCGGTCGCCGAGATGCCCTCACGTTGCAGGGCGGGACGGAGCCGGGCGAAGTCGGCGGGCAGCATCGGTCCGGCCGTGGTCCAGGCCACGGTGGGCAGGAAGCCGAAGATTCCGTTCAGGTTGATGCTGTTGGGCAGCACCAACAGGTGCGAGAGCAGGTGCAGTCGCAGGTAGGCGTCGGACGTGCCGGCCGGCGGTGCCTGCAGTTCAATCTGAATCGTCACGGCGCCCACGCGCACGGCGCGACGGTGGTCGTCAGTGGATGCCGCTTCCAGCTCTGCGGGTACGATCCACCGGTCCCGACCGGCCGGCAACTCACCGAGTTGGGGGCTGGGGAACCAGGTGTCCAGCACGGTTCCGTCGGAGGCAACCGTGGCCAGACCGTACCCCCAGGCGTGCGTGGCGGGGTTCGGGGTCGGTGCGGTGGGGGCGGCGGGGGCAGGATCTGCAGGCATGCCTCTAGGTTAATGCCTCTAGGTTAGTAGAGTGCCTGTCATCTTGAACCTCACCGCATCCGCCATCGAACTCACCCGACAGATCTGTGACATTGAGTCTGTCTCCGGCGGTGAAACGCCCCTGGCCGATATGATCGTGGCCGGATTGGCCGGGTGCGATCACCTGGAGATCATCCGGGACGGCGACACCATCGTGGCGCGCACGAACCTGGGCCGAAGCCAGCGAGTCGTGATCGCCGGGCACATCGACACGGTGCCGCTCAACGACAACCTGCCGACCCGTTATGAGACCCGGAGCGGGGTCGACTACCTGTGGGGTCGCGGCACCGTCGATATGAAAGCCGGTGTCGCCGTGCAGCTCAAGCTCGCCGCCGAACTGGTCGCGCCCGCCGTTGATGTGACCTGGATGTGGTACGACCACGAAGAGGTGTCAGATGACCTGAACGGTCTGGGCCGCCTCGCCCGTAACCGTCCGGATCTGTTTGCCGGTGACTTCGCCATTCTCGGTGAGCCCACCAACTCTCGGGTGGAGGGCGGCTGCAACGGCAACCTGCGCGTGGAGATCCGCACCCGGGGCCTGCGATCTCATTCCGCACGCAGCTGGGTCGGCGACAACGCGATCCACGCGGCCGCTCCCATCCTCGCCATCCTCGCCGCGTATCAGCCTCGCGAGGTGGCGGTGGAGGGACTGGTCTACCGGGAGGGGCTCAACGCCGTGGGCATCACCGGCGGCATCGCCGGCAACGTCATTCCCGACGAGTGCATGGTGCACGTGAACTACCGGTTCGCACCCAGCCGCAGCGCCGATGAGGCCGTGGAACACCTGCAGGAGACATTTCCCGGTTACGAAATCCTGGTTGTGGACCGAGCCGAGGGCGCCCGGCCGGGCCTCGACGCGGCACTGGCGCAGCAGTTCCTCGCCGCCGTCGGAGGACCGGCGATGCCCAAATACGGGTGGACGGACGTGTCCCGGTTCTCTGCCCTCGGAGTGCCGGCGGTGAACTACGGTCCCGGCGACCCGCTGAAGGCGCACGCGGACGATGAACGGGTCGCCCTGAGCCAGATCACGGACTGCGAGTCGGGTCTGCGGTCCTGGTTGAGCGCCACCGACCGCTGACGGGCCCTGACGGGGCCACTGACGGACCCGTACGGCCGGTTCTGCGCCCCAGGTCGCCGCCGCTGGTTCTGCAGCCGTGAGCGCCGGCACAGCGCGGTTGTTCTCCCGGCTGATTGCCGGGCGGGACATCGCCGGGACCGCGAATGTGACGCTGTCGCAAGCGCTTCAACGCGGCAATTTTCGTCTCGGCCCCCGATAGTCGATAATGGAACTACTCACGAATGGAAGGGGAGTTCATGGCGGCCATGAAGCCACGTACCGGAGACGGTCCTATGGAGGCTGTAAAAGAAGGACGCCTCATAATTGTGCGCGTTCCGCTTGAGGGTGGGGGCCGACTCGTTGTCTCCGTGAACGACGCCGAGGCCAAGGAACTCCACGACGCGCTTGCCGGAGTCGTCACCCCGGTCAAGTAGTCCCTTACAGTACAGAAAGCCTCACCCGGGAACGGCCGCGCACACCGCGCGGCCGTTCCTGTTTAATGCCCCGGCCTGCCTGATGTCGGGCGGACGGTCGAGCCGCGCCCGGTCAGGCGCGCAGCTTGGTGATCTGCAACAGCCCGTCACCGACGGGGGAGAGGGCACTGATCACGGCGTTGGACGCGGCGATCTCGGCGAGCAGGGTGCGGAACCCGGTGACCACGTCATCGCGCTGGGCGGGATTGGCCACACGGCCGCGCCACAGCGCGTGGGCCACCAACACGGTGCCTCCCGGCCGGGCCAGCCGCAAGCCGTGCTCGACATACTCGATGACCGACTGCGGATCGGCGTCGATGAACACGATGTCGTAGGAATTCTCGTTCATGCGGGGCAACACGTCGGCGGCACGCCCGGTGATCAGTCGTACCCGGTTCGCGGGGATCCCCGCCTCCAGAAAACTGGCGCGGGCATGCTGTTGGTGATCGACCTCCGAGTCGATGGACGTGAGCGTCGCCCCCGGCGCTCCCGTGAACAACCAGATTCCCGACACCCCGGCCCCGGTGCCCACCTCAAGAATGCTGCGTGCCCCGGTCGCCGCCGCGATGACGGCCGTCTGGGCGCCGACCGACGGGGCGATGGCGTCAATGCCGAGTTCGAAGGATTGCTGCCGCGCGCGCGCCACAGTCTCAGACTCGACAACACAATCGTCGGAGAATTTCCAGTTCAGTTCAATGTCAGACACGTTGCCACTCCATAAGATTATTGTTCCCAGACTAGGGTGCCGCGCCGCCCGGTCCGGGTATGCCTCGCCGGGGGTTATTCTGGGGTTATGTTTGGCTTGACCTTTGAGAAGATGCTCCTTATCGGGATCATCGCCGTCTTCCTGCTCGGACCAGAGCGGCTTCCGCACTATGCCGCGCAGCTGGGCCGCCTGGCACGCCAGCTGCGGGACATGGCCAATGGCGCCAAGGACCGGATGCGCTCGGAAATGGGCCCCGAATTCGACGATCTCGACTGGAAGAAACTGGATCCGCGCCAGTACGACCCGCGCCGCATCATTCGTGAGGCGCTCGATGATGACACGCCCGTCGCGGCGAAAGACCAGTCCGCAACCGTGTCAAGGGGCGCTGCCGCGCCGGACTGGGCCGCAGCGCAGCGGCAACGGGCCAGCGCGCGCGCCGCCATCACCGGCGCTCCGGCACCGTTCGACTCCGAAGCCACGTAGTCGCCGCAGATCCGCCGCAGATCCGCCGCGATAGTCCTAGACTCCCGGTAACCCAAGGAGATGACCGTGGCTGGAGACCGAGTCGAGAACAGTCCCACGATGGATGAAGCACGACACCCGGGCAAGGCGCCCCGGGTCAAACGCATGTCGAAGACTCTGTATGAGTCGGAGCTGCGCCGGCTGCAGGCCGAGCTGGTGACGATGCAGCAGTGGGTGAAAGCCAGCGGATCGCGCGTCGTGGTGATCTTCGAGGGACGGGATGCGGCCGGCAAAGGCTCGGCGATCAAGAGGGTGACGGAATACCTCAATCCGCGCATGGCCCGAATCGTGGCACTGCCGATCCCCACCGACCGGGAGCGCGGACAGTGGTACTTTCAGCGCTACATCGAGCACCTGCCGACCGCCGGGGAGATCGTGTTCATGGACCGTTCCTGGTATAACCGGGCCGGTGTCGAACGCGTGATGGGGTACTGCACGGCCGATGAGTACCGGCGTTTTCTGCGCCAGGCGCCCCTGTTCGAGCGGATGCTCGTAGAGGACGGGATCTTCGTCATCAAATACTGGTTCTCGGTGAGCGACATCGAGCAGGAACGACGGTTTCGGTCCCGCCTCGATGATCCGATGCGGCGGTGGAAGCTGTCGGATACCGATGTGTTCTCGATCACCAAGTGGGTCGATTACTCCAAGGCCAAAGACGAGATGTTCGTGCACACCGACATCGCGGAGGCCCCGTGGTGGGTCGTGGAGAGCGAAGACAAGCGTGCGGCCCGGATCAACATGATCAACCACCTGCTCTCGCTGATCCCGTATGTCGACAGCGAACCACCCCGGGTCTATATTCCGCCGCGCCCGCCGGACGCCAACTACGAGCGCCCGCCGCGCGAACTGAACCGCCCCGTTCCCGACCACGCCGCGGCGCTGACCCGCGAAGTCGCCGCACGCAAGAGGTCACATCGATCCGAGACCTCGGAGCTGCCCGGCGGCAAGTCCGTCAAATCCGGCAAGTCCGGCAAGAAAGGCAAGTCCGGCAAGAAAGGCTCACGGGGGACGTGAGGCCAGGGCGGCGGCCGCTAGCGCGGGGTGATTCCCAGGCTGCGGCCGGAGAGGCCTCGGGCGCGCGTCGCCAGCCGGGCCGCGACGGACTGGATGGCCAGAGCCGCCGGATCCTGCGGATCTGACACGACGATGGGCACCCCGATATCGCCGCCGCTGCGCAGGGCGATACTGAGCGGCACCTGTGCGAGCAAGGGCACGGGGGCGCTCTGGCCCTGGCTGAGGCGCCGGGCCACTTCCGTGCCACCGCCCTCACCGAAGAGCGTCAGCACGCTGCCGTCGGGCTGCGCCATGCCCGACATCGTCTCGATGACCCCGAAGACGCTCTGACCGGTCTGGCGGGCGACGATTCCGCTGCGCTCGGCCACATCGGCCGCCGCGGGCTGTGGTGTGGTGACCACGATGACCTCGGAGTGCGGCAGCAGCTGACCCACCGTGATGGCGACATCGCCGGTCCCGGGCGGCAGATCCAGCAGAAGCACGTCGAGGTCGCCGAAGAAGACGTCGGTGAGGAACTGCGAGATGGTGCGGTGCAACATCGGGCCGCGCCAGGCCACCGCCACGCTGGGATCGTCGATGAACATGCCGATGGAGATGACCTTCACGTCGTGCACCACGGGGGGAAGGATCATATTGCCCACCTGCGTGGGTTTGACCGCGAGACCGTTCTGCACCAGCCCGAGCAACCCGGGAATCGAGAACCCGTACACGTCGGCGTCGATGATACCCACCCGCAGCCCGCGCCCGGCGAGAGCGACGGCGAGGTTGGCGGTGACGGTGGACTTGCCGACACCGCCCTTGCCGCTCGTGATGGCGTAGATGCGGGTCAGTGAATCGGGGCCGAATTGCAGCACCGGCTCGGCCCTGCCGCCGCGCAGCTTCTCGGTCAGTGCGGTGCGCTGCGCCCGGGTCATGATCGACACATCGACGGTGGCGCGGCCGGCGCCGGCCACAGACTCAGCGGCGGCGAGCACCTCGGATTCGATGCGGGCGGCCGCCGGGCACCCGGCGATGGTGAGGCGGATGCCGACGGCCACGAACCCTGAGGGGTCCACGCTCACTCCGGCCACCATGTCCAGCTCGGTGATCGGCTTGCGGATCTCCGGGTCGATCACCCGGCCCAGGGCGGCCAGCACTGCGGCATCCGTCACGGGGCTCGTGCCTCGGTCAGTGCCTGGGTCAGTGCTTGGGTCAGTCAAGAGGGGTCCGTCCCGTGCGTTCGCGTTCGGTTCGTTCCCGCGCGATACGGTCCCGGCTGGTGCGCTCCCGGGTGGTGCGTTCGCGCAGGCTGCGTCCGGGTTCCGGATTCATCGCCGCGTCGGCGTCGTCGGAGGCGTCGAGAGTCTCCATCAGAGAGCGCAGCTCACTGCGAATGAAGTCTTTGGACGCCATGTCCTTGACCGCGATACGCAGGGCCACGACCTCCCGGGCCAGGTATTCCGTGTCGGCCAGAGTGCGTTCGGAGCGTTGCCGGTCCTGCTCGAACTGCACCCGGTCGCGGTCGTCCTGGCGGTTCTGCGCGAGCAGGATCATCGGTGCGGCGTAAGACGCCTGCAGGGACAGCACCAGGGTCAGGGCGATGAACCCGAGGGCGACGGAGTCAAAACGCCAGCTGAGCGGGGCGAGGGTGTTCCACAGAATCCACGAGATGGCGAACACGGTCAGGCCCAGCAGAAACCACGGTGTGCCCATACCGCGGGCGATGGCCTCGGTGAACCGGCCGAAGCGGTCATTGCCGGCGCCGCGGCGACCGCCGAGGGTCGCCGAGCGCAGGCCCTTCGGGGCGTCGAGACGCTGTCTCGCCTTACTTGCCCGTGCCATGGGTCACCCTCCGTGCCCCGGGCAGCGGAATGCTGCCGGTGCCCATTTTGGCGCGTGCGACCGCACGACGGTGCACGGCATCGTCGCCGTCCTGGCTGCGCCAGTCATCGGGCAGCAGGTAGTCGAGCACATCATCGATGGTGACCACCCCGACCAGCCGGTGGTTGTCGTCGACGACCGGAACCGAGACGAGGTCGTAGCTGGCCAGGATCCGGGACACCTCGGCAGCGCTCGTGTCGGCGGTGACGGGGTCCAGACCCATGTCGAGCAACGTGCCGAGGCGTTCGTGGGGCGGGTAGCGCAGCATCCGCTGAAAATGCACCATGCCCAGAAAACGTCCGGTCGGGGCTTCGTAGGGGGGCAGGGTGACGCAGATCGCCGCGCCGAGCGCCGGCGCGAGGTCGTGGCGACGGATGCGGGCGAGCCCTTCGGCGACGGTGGCGTCGGCGGACACGATGATCGGTTCCGTCGTCATGAGGCCGCCGGCGGTTTCGGGGCCGTAGGAGAGCAGAAACCGAACGTCCTCCGCCTCCTCCGGTTCCATCAGGTCCAGAAGCTGCTCGCCCCGTTCCTCGGGGAGCTGGGCGATGAGGTCGGCGGCGTCGTCGGGCTGCATCTGGTCGAGCACGTCGGCGGCGCGAGCATCACCGAGCACGGTGAGGATCTCGACCTGGTCGACCTCCGCCATCTCTTCGAGCACGTCGGCGAGGCGATCGTCGGGCAGCTCGCTGGCCACCTCGAGCATGCGCTCCCGCGGCAGATCCAGCAGAGTGTTGGCCAGGTCGGCGGGCTTGAGATCGGAATAGGTGGCGATGAGCTGCTCGGCGGACTGCGCTTCCCCGTGCACGGACTTCTCATGCACCTCAGCCCAGGTCGCGAAGTCGGTGACCCCCTTGCTGAACGGGGAGGCACTGGTGCGCGGTCGGCGCACGAAAAGCTGGCTGATCTCCCATTCCGCGTCGTCGGACTCGGTGATCGCGACGTCTTCGATGGTGGCCTCACCCGAACCGTCGTTGAAGGCGACCCGGCGGCCCAGCAGCTCAGCGATGACACGCACCTCGCCGCCGCGCTGTTCGAAGCGGCGCACATTGATGATGCCGTTCGTGATGATCTGCCCGGAGCCGATGCTCGTGACCCGGCCGATGGACACGAAGACCCGGCGTTTGCCGGGGATCTCGACGATGAGTCCTACGACGCGTGGGGGGTCGCTTTTTCGATACACGACCAGAACGTCGCGCACCTTGCCGACACGGTCTCCCGCAGGGTCGAAAACGGTGCACCCGGCCAAACGGGCAACAAATACTCTCGTGGCAGTCACAGTACAAATGTAAGCCACCCGGCCCGATATGTTGCCCTCCCGAGCTGTTGCCCTTGGGAGTGCGGCGGGCACCGCAGCGGACTCAGGGCGAATTCGGGCACCCGTGGAAGAATGTCCTCATGAGTACTCAGAGCCCGTTCATGCGCCGGGGCCCGGCCCCGGCTCCCGTGCTTCCTCGTGGTGAGATCCTGGCCACCTATGACACCTACGCCCAGGCCCAGACCGCCGTGGACAACCTGGCCAAAACGGATTTTCCGGTGAAAGAACTCACCATCCTGGGCAACGACCTCAAGAGTGTCGAGCGGGTGACCGGCAAGCTCAGCTGGGGCAAGGTCGCACTCAGCGGGGCGAGCTCCGGGGCCTGGCTCGGCGTGTTCTTCGGCCTGCTGTTCTTCATTTTCACGCCGACCGGGTCAAGCCTGCCCTTTGTGCTCGCCGCGGTGCTGATCGGAGCCGGGTTCGGAATGCTGTTCGGCATCGTGACCTACTCGATCAGCCGACGCCGACGGGATTTCACCTCGACCATGCAGGTGATCGCCAGCAACTATCAGGTGGTCGTGGACGCGGCGCTGGTGAACCGCGCCCGCAACCTGCTCACCGGGCAAGGAGACCGGGGTGCGGCGCCTGCCCCCGCACCCGACGAACCGCCCGCCACGATCGGCTAGCCGCCCGCGCCGGCCAGACCGAGAGCGCCGGCCAGACCGAGAGCGCCGGCTAGACCGTGAGCGCCGCGATCCAGGCTTCCACATCACTGGCCGTGCGGGGGATCGCCGCCGAGAGGTTCTCGGCCCGGCCCGACTCCGTCACCAGGATGTCGTCTTCGATGCGCACGCCGATCCCACGGAATTCCGCGGGAACGGTCAGGTCATCGGGCTGAAAGTACAGTCCCGGTTCGATCGTGAAGACCATGCCGGGCTCGATGACACCGTCCATGTACATGTCCCGGCGGGCCTGCGCACAGTCGTGCACGTCGAGGCCGAGGTGGTGGCTGGTGCCGTGCACCATGTACCGGCGGTGGTGGCCGTTGTCGGGCTGCATCGCCTCCTCGGCGGTGACGGGCAACATGCCCCATTCAGCGGTGCGCTGCGCGATGACGGCCATCGCGGCGGCGTGCACGTCTCGAAAGACGACACCCGGGCGAACCACGGCGAACGCGGCATCCGCCGCTTCACGCACAGCCTCGTAGACACGGCGCTGCACGGGGGTGAAGACGCCGTTCACGGGCAGGGTGCGCGTGATGTCCGCGGTGTAGTAGCTGTCCAGCTCCACCCCGGCGTCGAGCAGGATCACGTCGCCCGGGGTGACGGGGCCGTCGTTGCGGGTCCAGTGCAGCACACAGGCGTGCGGCCCGGAGGCCGCAATGGTGTCATAGCCCACAGCATTGCCATCGGTGCGGGCGCGGGTGTTGAAGACGCCTTCCACGAGTCGTTCGCCACGCAGGTGGCCGCTGGAGCGAGGAAGGTCGCGAATCACGTCGTCGAAGCCGCGGGCGGTCGCCGCGACGGCGAGGCGCATCTGTGCGATCTCGTAGGAGTCTTTGACGAGGCGCAGCTCGGACAGAGCGCGCGCGAACAGCGCGTCGGGACTGAGGCCGGTCGGCACGGATGCGGCGGCGTCCGGAGCCTCCGGCGCGGTGCTGCGGTTCCGGGCTTCATCGACGTTTCGTGTGAACGCCGGATCAGCCTCGCGCACCACGAGGGTGTCGGCGTCTGCGCTGTCCAGAACCTCACTCAGGTCGGCGATGCCGCGCACCGTCAGCCCCAGG
>JAWOHA010000278.1:0-3833 GCA_046496385.1 Cryobacterium sp.
CGTCGGAGAGCTCCGGGCTCCTGCCGTAGTTCAGGCAGAACATGTCCTGATCGCGGCGTTTGCGCAACCGGTTCATCTGGCTGAGCGCCAGCCGCAGCGTCGTCTCGACGTACAGCGACCGCACCTGCGTCTGGGCGACCGCATGCCCGGTCATCAGCCCGTAGTAGTGGTACAGCGAGTTGGTGACGGAGATGTCCGTCGCCGACCGAAACCGGCTCGCCGCGGTGCGGGCGAAGTCCTGCGGGAATTCCGCTTCGAGCTCGCGCATCACGCTTTTGCGCATCGGGGCGGGCGTGTGCTCCAGGTGCCGGGTGGTGACTTTGCCGAAGCGGCCGTGCAGCAGCGCACGGTTCACCCGGGCGGCATTTTCGAAGCCGCTGCGGGTGGGGTCGTTCTCACCCAGACCGATGCGGGTGCCGGCCTCGACGAACTTGGTGATGCCGCCGGGTGAGAAGAACAGTTCCGGCCCGACCGGACGGCCGAAGAACATGTCGTCATTGGAATACAAGAAGTGTTCGGCCAGGCCGGGGATGTTGTGCAGCTGGCTCTCGACGGCGTGGGAGTTGTGGGTGGGCAGCACGCTGGGGTCGGCGAAGAACTGCTCGCTGCGCATCAGCGTGACCCGCGGGTGGTCGGCCAGCCAGATCGGCGCGGGCGAATCCGTGGCGATGAAGATGCGCCGGATCCACGGAGCGTACATGTACACGCTGCGCAGCGCGTACTTGAGTTCGTCGATCTGCCGAAAACGGGCATCGGAGTCGTCGCCCTCACCGACGACGTAGTCCTGCATGCGCTTCGCGCGGGCGGCTTGGAACTCGGCGGAGGTGCCGTCCACCCAGGAGAAGACCAGATCGATATCGAAGGACACGTCACTGGCCAGGTCGTCGAACATGTTCTGCAGGGTCAGCCAGGTGCGCCCGTACAGCTCAATGGTGGTCTCACGCGCTTCGGAGCGCGGCAGCCGGGTGCGCATGAGGGCGTTCTCGACCGGCGCGATGATCTCTTCCTCACCGAACCGCCACAGCTCCAGCTGAAACGCGGTCTGGGCCCCGTACCGCAACCGCCCGATCGGTTCGATGCGCGGGCGGTAGACCCGAAAAACGGAGGCCTTGCGCAGCGTCGAGAGGGCGCCGTCGGCCAGCAGCACGGGCAGGGTCTGGTTGCCGTCGACGGGCTTGGCGTAGAAGGGCTCGTTGGCGAAGGCGGCGGCGAGCACCCGGGTGATCTCTTTGCGGCGCTTGCGGTCTACGGCGATCACGGGCCGGTTGTGGTCGCCGCGCACGAGCAGAAATTCGATACCGGCCGCGGTGAGGGCGTCATGCACCGCGAGCAGGTCTTTGAGCATCGATTCGTGTGGGGTGAAGTGACCGTTGATCAGAGCGATCTCCCCTTTGCGCACGACGAGGTCGTCACGGTCGAAGCGACGCGTGCGGGCGGAGGGCGCGATGAGCACCAGCTCGGGGTCACCGCCGAGCGAGAGCGGCGGCACACCGGAGGCGAGAGCGGCATCGAGGTCGAGGGCGGTCTCCGTGGCGGCGGCGCGGTGAACTGAGGCGGAGGCGGTGCTGGGGTCGTCGGCGCTCGTATGCGCATTCGGCGGTACATTCGCACGGTCCAGTGTTGTCATGGTCCTCCTCAGATTCTGGACCCACTCGACCACGAGGCAACCACACGCTGTGCCTTGAGGGGTGCGTCCGGTGTCGCCCGGCACCGTCCCGATTCAGAGGAAACGGGCACGAGGCTGCCGGTGGAACGCGGTGGCGCTACCTCATTGTACGACTCCGCCCGGTGAGCGGTGAGAGGGCCCGTCGGCCCACCCGGCCCACTCGGCGGGGTCGGTCACGGGGAGTCGGCAGACGAAGTCGTGGCAGAGGTACCCGGTGGGTCTGCCCGTGGGGGCCGTGCGGGCCGCGAACAGGTCAAAGCCGGCGGCGGCGAAGGCGCGGGCCTGAGCGTCGGTGACGCAGGCGACCACGGCGGCCTCGTGCACACGCGCCGCGGCGAGCAGGTTCGCCGGGTCGGCGCCGGCCGTATCTGGCACCACCACGATGAGCTGGGTGTCGGGGGCGGCGAGGGCGTGCATGAGGCGCAGTGCGGCGCCGAAGGCCATCGGGCGTTGCGGCGCCGGCACGGCCAGACGTTCCATGGCGTGTTCGGCAGCCCGCCGGTCGGTGCTGTTGCCGGTGAGGAGGAAGAGCACCCGGGCCGCCTCGGCGACGGCGGTGAGCCCGCTCGGGTAGGCGCCCTCGGAGGGATCGCCGGCCACGGTGAGGCCCTGGGCGGCGAGAACCGGGTCGGGGCCGTTCGGCACCCGGAACACCGGTTCGGCGGCGGCGGCGGCAGGGGCGGCGTCGGCGTCGGCGAGCAGGGTGCTGCGCACCAGGTCCCGGCCCGCCACGGCGTAGGCCACCTCCCCGGTGGCGAGGGCCAGCTGCAGCAGTCCGTGGGCGAACATGCCGTAGTCCTCCGCGGTGGCCGGGGCCTGCGAGCGGCGACCGTCGACGGAGGCGCGCACGAGGAGACCGTTCTCATTCCGGTGTTCGGCCAGCAGATAGTCCGCGGCCGCGCGGGCGGCGCGCACCAGGTCTGCGTCGTTCAGGGTGAGGCCGGCCCGGGCCAGCGCCCCGATGGCGAGCCCGTTCCACCCGGTCAGCACCTTCTCATCGCGCGCGGGCGGGGTTTCCGCGGCCCGGTCGGCGGCGTTCAGGGCGTAGTAGCCGCCTTCCACCCGCTGCCCGGCCACGGTGCTCTCCGAATCCTGCGCGCTGGCGAAGCCCCCATCGGCCAACTGCAGGGTCCCGAGCAGAAAACCCCCGATTCCCGCGGCCGTGTCGCGCGCCCAGGACTCCCCCGTGAGCGCGAACGCCTCGGCGTACAGCGCGAGCAGCTGGGCGTTGTCGTAGAGCATGCGTTCGTAGTGCGGATCGCTCCAGTCCTGGTTCACGGCATAGCGAAAGAAGCCGCCCTCGACCCGGTCACGCAGGGGTGAGGCGGCGATGCGCCGCAGCGTGCGCAGCGCGAGGCTGCGGCCGTCGGGGCGCGCGAGCAGAAACCCGAGCACCGGCGCCACGGGAAACTTGGGGGCGCCGCCGAAACCGCCGAAGCCGGCGTCTTCGTAGCCGTGCAGCTCGGCGACCGCCGCGGCGAGCGCCGTCTCGTCGGGCAACGGGTTCGTTGCCGTGAACTGCCGGCCGGCGGCGGCCAGCGCGTCGGAGACCTGGGCGGCGCCGGCGAGCACGCCCGCACGCCGGGAGGTCCAGGCCTCGGTGACGGCATCGAGCACCATCGCGAACGACGGCTGGCCGTTGTGCGGCTGCGGGGCGAAGTAGGTGCCGGCATGGAAGGCCTGCCCGTCAGGGGTGACGAACACGTTCAGCGGCCAGCCGAGGCCCGTCACGAACGCGCTCGCCGCAGCCAGGTACGTCGCGTCGACCTCGGGGTGTTCCTCCCGGTCCACCTTGATACTCACGAAGTGGTCGTTCAGGTTGGCCGCGATGGCCGGATCGCTGAAACTCTGCCGAGCCATCACATGGCACCAGTGGCAGGTCGAGTAGCCGATCGACACCAGCACCGGAACGTCGCGGGCGCGGGCCTCGGCGAAGGCCTCCGGCCCCCACGCGTACCAGTTCACCGGATTGTCGGCGTGCGAGCGCAGGTAGGGGCTGATGGCGTCGGCCAGGTGATTGGGCATGCTCCAGTGTGGCTCACCGCCACGGAATGCGCACTCGTCGGCGCTGAGCGCGCTGTCGCCGCCTGCCCTCCCCGCGCCCGGGGCCGCCGCCAGGCTAGTTGACCTCGTTCGGGTGGGCCGAGACCCGACCGGCACGCTCGAG
>JAWOHA010000303.1:0-11321 GCA_046496385.1 Cryobacterium sp.
GCCCCGTTCATCTCCCGCATCGTGGGCGATCCGAGCACGGTGGTGGGGTTGTCACTGCCGACGCTGCGCCGTCTGGTGCGGCAGCTGGGCTACGAATGGCCGAGCCTGTGGAATCGTGCCCCGGAAACACTTTTGTAGGCATCCACAAAACTTTGCCGCTTCTTTTTGTCGATTCAATCCAAAAGGTCTCACGAAGCGCACCCTAGGCTAAGTGACTGTGTCGCTTATATCGAAGGTCCTCATCGCCAACCGGGGCGAGATCGCCGTGCGGGTGATCCGCGCCGCGAAAGACAGCGGGCTGCTCTCTGTCGCCGTCTACGCCGACCAGGATCGGGACGCCCTGCATGCGCGCCTCGCCGATGAGGCCTACGGGCTGCACGGAACCAGCGGCGCCGAGACCTACCTGGTGATCGACAAACTGCTCTCCATCGCGCGGCGCTCCGGCGCCGACGCCGTGCATCCCGGGTACGGCTTCCTGGCCGAGAACGCCGACTTCGCCCGCGCCGTGATCGGCGCCGGCCTCACCTGGATCGGGCCGAGCCCCGAGGCCATCGAACAGCTCGGCGACAAGGTCTCCGCGCGGCATATCGCCGAGAAGGTCGGGGCTCCCATGGC
Source organism: Cryobacterium sp. (assembly GCA_046496385.1). GTDB lineage: Bacteria > Actinomycetota > Actinomycetes > Actinomycetales > Microbacteriaceae > Cryobacterium. The sequence continues at coordinate 616 of JAWOHA010000303.1, forward strand.
CCCGGGCACCCTGAACCCCGTCGTCGACGCCGCCGAGGTGCTCGACTTCGTCGACCTGCACGGGCTCCCAGTGGCCATCAAAGCCGCCTTCGGCGGCGGCGGCCGCGGCCTCAAGGTCGTGCGCAGCCGTGACGAGGTCGCTGAGCTCTTCGACTCCGCCACCCGGGAGGCCATCACCGCCTTCGGCCGCGGCGAATGCTTCGTCGAGAAGTACCTCGACGCCCCCCGGCACGTGGAAACCCAGTGTCTGGCCGACGAGCACGGTAACGTCGTCGTCGTTTCCACCCGCGACTGCTCGCTGCAGCGCCGCCACCAGAAGCTCGTGGAGGAGGCCCCCGCGCCGTTCCTCACCGAGGCGCAGACCACCGAAATGTACCGCGCCTCCAAAGCGATTCTGCGCGAGGTCGGCTACGTCGGCGCCGGCACCTGCGAATTTCTCATCGGCCAGGACGGCACCGTCTCGTTCCTCGAGGTGAACACCCGCCTTCAGGTGGAGCACACCGTCAGTGAAGAGATCACCGGAATCGACCTGGTGCGCGAGCAGTTCCGCCTCGCCGCCGGCGGCGAGCTCGACTACGACGACCCCGTCGCCACCGGGCACTCATTCGAGTTCCGCATCAATGGTGAAGATCCGGGCCGTGACTTCATGCCCGCTCCCGGGCCCGTGCACGTTTTCCGCCCCCCGGGCGGACCCGGCGTGCGCGTAGACAGCGGCGTCGTGTCGGGCGATGTCATCTCCGGATCGTTCGATTCTCTGCTGGCCAAGCTGATCGTGACCGGCGCCACTCGTGAGCAAGCCCTCGAACGCTCCCGCCGTGCCCTCGACGAGTTCGAGGTCGCCGGGCTGCCGACGGTGCTGCCCTTTCACCGCAGGGTGGTGCGAGACCCGGCGTTCGCGCCGCGGGACGGTTTGCCGTTCAGCGTGTTCACCCGCTGGATCGAAACCGAGTTCGACAACGACCTCGAGCCCTGGACCGGGTCGATCGCCGAGTCCGCGGAGACCCCCCGCCGCCACAGCGTGGTCGTGGAGGTGGAAAGCCGCCGCATCGAGGTGACCCTGCCCACCCGGCTGCTGCCCGGCAGCGCGTCGGACCACACCCGAGGCGCCGCGCCGAAGCGACGGGGCGGCGGCGCCGGCGTAGTCACCGTCGCCGGTGACGCGATCACCGCGCCCATGCAGGCGACCATCGTGAAGGTGCTCGTGAACGCGGGTGACCATGTCGTCGCCGGCGACCTGCTGCTCGTGCTCGAGGCTATGAAAATGGAACAGCCCATCGTGGCGCCGAAAGACGGCACGATCGCCGACCTCACCGCCGAAGTGGGCGTCACCGTGTCGTCGGGCACGCTTCTGATGAGCATCACGGATGCTGCCGCTCACGTCGACGCGGCCCACGCACCGGCGGTCGTCGCGGCCTAGACCAGCGGGAGGGATGAGCCGGCGCGCCCGCTTTTGGCACGCGCTACGGTAACTGCCGTAGCGCTCACCGAAATGGGGCGCGCTCATGCCCGGCGGGCACCGAGAGCGGCGGGGCGCTAGCGCACGACGTGCATGGCGCGGGCGGCATCCGTTATGGAGCCCGTCAGCGAGGGGTACACGGGGAACGTGCGGGCCACCTCGTCGACGGTGAGGCGGTGTTCCACGGCCAGGGCCAGCGGGAAGATCAGCTCGCTCGCCTTGGGCGCCACGATCACGCCGCCGATCACGGTTCCGCTGCCGGTGCGGGCGAACAGCTTCACGAAGCCGTCTTTGATGCCCATCATCTTGGCGCGCGGGTTCGACGAGAGCGGCAGCTTGTAGATGTCACCCTGGGCCAGTCCCTCTTCGATCTGCTTCTGGGAGTACCCCACGGTCGCGATTTCGGGCTGCGTGAAAATGTTCGCGGCCACGTTGCGAATCTCGATCGGGTTGACCGTGTCGCCCATGGCATGGAAGACCGCGGTGCGGCCCATCATCGAGGCGACCGAGGCCAGCGGAATCTCGGTGGTGCAGTCTCCGGCGGCGTAAATGTTGGGCACCGAGGTGCGCGCAACCCGGTTCACCTGGATGTGCCCGGACTCGTTGACTTCCACCCCGGCCTCCAGCAGGCCGAGATCTGCGGTGTTGGGGATGGAACCGACGGCGATGAGGCAGTGGCTGCCTTCCACGGTGCGGCCGTCGGAGAGCGTGGCGAGCACACCGGTTTCGGTGCGCACCACGGATTCAGCGCGGGACTTGGACAACACGACCATGCCATTGCGTTTGAAGACGTTCTCGATGACGCTCGCGGCGTCTTCGTCTTCCCCGGGCAGCACCTGGTCACGGCTGGAGATCAGGGTGACCTCGGAGCCGAGCGCCCGGTACGCGGATGCGAACTCCGCGCCGGTGACGCCGGACCCGACCACGATCAGGTGCCGGGGCACGGCCTTGAGGTTGTACAGCTGGGTCCACGAGAAGATGCGCTCCCCGTCGGGCACGGCCGCGGCCAGCACCCGGGGGGTCGCACCGACCGACACCACGATGGTGTCGGCTTCGATGCGGTCGAAGTCGGTTCCGCTGGCGCCGTCTGCGGTGGAGACGATGATGGCGTTGGGGCCGTCGAGGCGACCCTGCCCGGCGATATAGGTGACGCCGGCGCGAACGAGCGTGGCCTTCATGTCTTCGGACTGCTGCCGCGCGAGCGCCAGCAGGCGCTTGTTCACCGCGGCCAGGTTGATGGCCACCTCGGGGCGCAGCGGCTTCTGGTTCTCGTTGCGCACGAAGAACTGCACCCCGAGGTCGGTGGCCTCACCGATCGAATTGGTGGCCTCGGCCGTGGCGATCAGCGACTTGCTCGGAACGACGTCGGTGATGACGGCCGCTCCCCCCACGCCGACCCGCTCGATGAGGGTGACCTCTGCGCCCTGCTGCGCTCCTGCTAGGGCCGCTTCGTATCCGCCGGGCCCTCCACCAAGTACTGCGATGCGCTGCTTGCGTTCAAACTCATAGGCCATTGTCATATTCTCGTACCTTGTCGCGCCCGGCACCAACTCCACCGGGCCAAAGACCGGTCACTGACCTGTTTTCGGGCCGGATCGACCCCGATCCGGCCCAATCCGGCCCGATCTGTCGATTCGCGTCAGCCCCATCAGACTGCCCGCACCGGGAAACGGCGCCGCACGATCTGCGGCGGGCGATAAATCGGCGCCGCCGAGGTTCGGCGTTTAGAGTGGGGGGATGTTGCTGACTGAGACCAATCCGTTGGACGAGCCGAAAACCGACCCGTTCGCGGTCGCCCGCACCGCCGCAGCCCAGATTGCTGACCGCACCGGGGTGGCCCGCCATGACATCGCGCTCACCCTCGGCAGCGGGTGGGGCAAAGCCGCCGACCTGATCGGTGAGACCACCCACAGCTTCCCCGCGCACGAGATCACCGGTTTCAGCGCCCCCGCCCTCGACGGACACTCCGGCAGCCTGCGCTCGGTGCTGCTGCCCAGCGGCAAGCGCGCCCTCGTGATCGGCGCTCGAACCCACTACTACGAGGGCCACGGCGTGCGCCGGGTGGTGCACAGTGTGCGCACCGCCGCGGCGACCGGGGTATCGACGATGATCCTGACCAACGGGGCCGGCGGGATCCGTGAGACGTGGACCCCCGGAACTCCGGTGCTGATCAGCGACCACCTCAACCTCACCGCGGACTCCCCCCTTGAGGGTGCGACGTTCGTGGACCTCACCGACCTGTACTCGGCGCGGCTGCGCGAGATCGCCCGCACCATCGAGCCCTCGCTCGATGAGGGCGTCTACTGCCAGTTTCGCGGTCCGCACTATGAGACCCCGGCCGAGGTGCAGATGGCCAAGGTCATCGGCGGCCACATCGTGGGCATGTCGACCGCGCTGGAAGCCATCGCCGCCCGCCAGTCGGGGCTCGACGTTCTCGGCATGAGCCTGATCACCAATCTTGCGGCCGGCATCTCGCCGACTCCGCTCAGCCACCAGGAAGTGATCGAGGCCGGCGCCCACGCCGAGCCCGTGATCAGCGCCCTGCTCGCCCGAATCGTGGCCGCGCTGTGATCACGGCCGCGAGTGAGCACGAGCCCGACGGGCAGCCGGCCGGCGCCGCGGCCGAAGCGGCGGCCGAGCCGCCCGCGCGCACGGGCGGCCGGCACCGCGCCGAGCCCGGGAGCACGCCCGAACCGGCCTCGGAGCCGGAACTGGAACTGGAACTGGAACTGGACGACGCCGCAACCGTCGCCATGCCGGTCATCGACCCCGTGACCGGCAGCGCCGGAGACGGCGACGGCGAGCCCACCCAGATGATGCCCGTCGTCGGCGCCCCCGTGACGGCCGCCCCGCTGCCCGCCGCGCACATCATGGCCGTGCAGGGCGCCGCCGCCCTGCCCGACCTGGTGCAGACGGCCCGGGCCTGGCTGGCCCAAGACCCCGACGTGGAGACCCAGGCCCAATTGCGCGGCCTGATCAACGGCGCAACCGACGGCGATTCCGCCGCGATCGCCGAGCTGCACTCCCGCTTCGACGAACGGCTCGCCTTCGGCACCGCCGGCCTGCGCGGTGCGATTGCCGCCGGGCCCAACCGCATGAACCGGGTGCTCGTCTCGCAGGCCGCGGCCGGGCTGGCCTCCTACCTGCTCGTGCACGCCACTCCCGGCGAGACGCCGTCGATTGTGATCGGCTACGACGGGCGCAAGAACTCCTACGTCTTCGCCACCGACACGGCCGCAATCATGGCGGGCGCCGGCATCCGAGCCATCATGCTGCCCCGACTGCTGCCCACCCCGGTGCTGGCCTACGCCGTGCGGCATCTCGCGGCCAGCTGCGGCGTCATGGTCACCGCCTCGCACAACCCGCCGCAGGACAACGGCTACAAGGTGTACCTCGGCGACAGCAACGAGGGCGCCCAGATCGTGGCACCCGCCGACACCCTGATCGCAGCGGAAATCCTGCGTGTCGCCGCCGAGGAACTGGTGCCCGATCTGCCCCGGGCGGCGTACGAGACCGCCGACGAGTCCGTGGTGCAGGCCTACATCGTGGCCACCGCGAACCTCGCGCACGAACCGCGCGCCCAGGTCAACGCCGTGTACACGGCGCTGCACGGCGTGGGCTGGGACACCACCCGGCGGGTACTCGAAAAAGCCGGGTTCGACCTGCCGACCCTCGTGGACGCGCAAATCGCCCCGGACGCCGGGTTCCCCACGGTGGCTTTTCCCAACCCCGAAGAGCCCGGCGCCATGGACCTGTCGTACGAGACGGCCCGTGAGGTGAACGCCGAGATCATTCTGGCCAACGACCCCGACGCCGACCGGCTGGCCGTCGCGATTCCCGACCCGGCGAGCAGCAGCGGGTACCGCCGCCTCAGCGGCAACGAGGTCGGCGCCATTCTGGGCTGGCGGGCGGCCGCGCTCGCCGCTCCGACCGGCGACGGCGACGGCACCGCCCGCACCGGCACGCTGGCCTGCTCGATCGTGTCGTCGCCGGCGCTGCAGGTCGTGGCCCACGCCTACGGGCTGGGCTTCACAGAAACCCTCACCGGGTTCAAGTGGGTCTCCCGCGCGCCCGGCCTGATCTTCGGTTTCGAGGAGGCGCTCGGCTACCTCGTGAACCCCGAAACGGTGCGCGACAAAGACGGCATCTCGGCCATCGTGGCCCTGCTCACGCTGGTGGGCGACCTCAAAGCCGACGGCCTCACCCTGGCTGACTACCTGGACCGTTTCACCGGCAGGTTCGGCCACTTCGCCTCGGGCCAGATCTCGGTTCGGGTGACCGACGTCTCGGATATCGCCCGGGTGATGACCCGGCTGCGCGAGACTCCCCCGGAGTTCGTGGGCGGCATCCCAGTGGACCGCATCGACGACTTTCGCTGGGGCCTCAACGGGCTGGCGCCCAGCGACGTGCTGCGCATCAGGCTCACCGACGGCTCCCGGGTCATGGTGCGCCCGAGCGGCACCGAGCCCAAACTCAAGGTGTACCTCGACACGCACGGCCGGGACGGTTCCGTCGCGGAACGCCGGGCCGCGGCCGAGGCGAGCCTGGTCGAGCTTGAAGCGGGCATGCGCGCCCTGATCGCCTGATCAGTCCGGGCGGTCGCGGCTCAGTCCGGGCGGTCGCAGCTCAGTCCGGGCGGTCGCGGCGCACGACCGGGAGACCGCTCCGGCCGGCCTCAGCCCAGCGCGATGTCCAGTTTGGCGGTGAGCTCATCGAGGTCGAAGACATTGTCGATCACGATCACGTCGGCGTTGGTCTGACCGATGGCGATCACCAGCTCCGACGAGGTGAGAATGACCTGCGCGTCGGCGGCGGCGGACTGCACGCCGGCGACATCCGTGGCCGACACCTCGGCCTCGATGTCGAGCCGCTTCAGGGCGCGTTCGGCATTCACCTTGAGAATCGCCGACGTGCCGAGTCCCAGGCCGCACATCACGACGATCTTCATGCCGGTTGCTCCGAGGCGCTGAAGCCGAAGAGGGCGCGGATGCTGTCGGCATCCGTCGCCGCGGCGAGCGTGGGAATCACCTGGGGGTCGTTGAAGACGTTGGCCAGTTGCGCGACGAACTGCACGTGTTCGTCGGCGCTCGACACGGCGAGCCCCACGACCACGCTCACCGGATCGTTGTGGGGGTGTCCGAATGCGACCGGGTTCTCGAGGGTGACCACGCTGAGGCCGTCGCGCAACACATCGGGCCCCGGCCGGGCGTGCGCGAGCGCAAGACCCGGCGCGATGACCACGTAGGCCCCGAATTCTTCGATCACCGCCACCATGCGCTCGGCGTAGTGCGCCGTGGTCGCCCCGGAACGTTCGAGCGCCACTCCCGCCGCCGACACGGCGGCGCGCCACTCTTCGGCGCGTACGCCGATCGAAATGGCGGCCGTGGGAAGCGGAGGGAGCGACATAGGTTCTTTCTCGAGCGTTGAGCGGCGGAACGGAGCGTGGCTGGGCCAGCGCGGTGAGACCTAGGCCGCGGCGAATCCAGCGGTGATGGCTTCGGCGAGCTCGGTGCGGTCTTCCAACGGCAGGAACGAAGCGGCGACGGCGTTGTGCTGAAACTTTTCGAGGTCGTCGAGGTCGTACCCGAAGGCATCCGTGAGCAACGCCAGCTCCTGCGTGAGCGTGGTGTTGCTCATGAGGCGGTTGTCGGTGTTCACGGTGACTTTGAAGCCCAGCTGGTAGAGCAGGTCGAAGGGGTGATCCTGCACATCGTCGCCCCAGACGGCGATGGCACCGGTCTGCAGGTTGGACGACGGGCACAGTTCCAGCGGAATCTCCCGGTCCCGCACCCACTGGGCGACGGATCCGAGGGTGACGAAGGTGTTGTCGTCGTCTTCGCGCTCGATGTTCACGTCGGCGGCGATGCGCACGCCGTGGCCCAGGCGCAGGGCACGCCCGTCGAACAGGGCGCTCTGAATGCTCTCGAGGCCGTCGGCCTCGCCGGCGTGCACGGTCACGGGAAAGTACTCGCGGGCCAGCAGGTCGAACGCGGCCCGGTGGTTACTGGCCGGGAATCCGGCTTCGGCGCCGGCGATATCGAAGCCCACGACACCGTCGAAGCGGTGCCGCACGGCGAGTTCAGCGATTTCAAGGCTGCGGTCGGCGTGGCGCATGGCCGTGACGATCTGGCCGATCTGGATGCTGCGGCCGGATTCCTCCACGCTGTCGATGCCGTTCTCGATGCCTTCCTGAACCGCATCGACGACCTCGTCGAGGGTGAGCCCGCGGGTGAGGTGCTGCTCGGGCGCCCAGCGCACTTCGCCGTAAATCACGCCGTCAGCGGCGAGGTCCTCCACGAATTCGCGGGCGACGCGAATGAGGGCGTCAGTGGTCTGCATCACCGCGCAGGTCACCTCGAACGTTTTCAGGTAGTCCACCAGTGAGCCCGAGTCGGACTGGGTCTCGAACCATTCGGCCAGGGCCGCGGCATCCGTGGTGGGCAGATCGAGCCCGATCGTATCGGCGAGGTCGATGATGGTCTGCGGCCGCAGCCCCCCATCGAGGTGGTCGTGCAGCGAGATCTTGGGCAGGGCGTTGATGCTCGTGCCGCCGCCGGGCATCAGGAATTCCTCAGTCGGTGTGTTCACCCTTCTAATCTACCGGCGACGGATGCGTCGAGTCTGCCTCTTTACTGACTACCCCCTGAACGAGTGTGCATCTTTGCACTGTAGTGACTGCCCCCTCCCGCGAGACGACGCGTTTCGCCCCTTGAGATCGGGATCAAGGGGCGAAACGTGTCGTCTCGCGAGGGGGAAGGACCCCTGTGCGAGCGCAGACTCACGCACCCCAGCCCCGCGAGCGCAGGGCCTCCGCGACAGCGGCGCGCACCCATTCCGGCGTCGAGCCCTTGCGCACGGTGATCACCAGCCAGCCGGCCGCGCGCAGGTCGTGCAGCCGCTCCGCGTCCCGGTTGAACTGCGCGTCGTCGAGACGGTGCTGCTCCCCGTCATACTCCACCAGCACGCGATAACGCAGATAGACCAGATCACCGCGAGCTCGGGGCCTGCCGGGCGGCAGGGCGATGGTCAGATTCGTGTCGGGCTCGGGAAACCCGCAGTCCAGCAGGTACAGCCGCAGCAGCGTTTCCTGCCGGGATTCCGAGCGCGGCCGAATCAGGGCCGCCGCGTCGCGCAACTGCCGGCACCCGCGCGACCCGGTCTGCCGGGCCACCCTCGCGATGATGTCGGCGTGGGTCGCCAGCCCGAACTCTTCGCGCAGCAGGTGGTCTCCGGCCGCGACGAGGTCGGGTAGCTGCAGCATGCCCGCCAGCTGAATCCACGTTGCAACCGGTTCGAGCACCGGCAACCCGGCTACCGAACGCACACCCGCGCACTCCTGAACAGCGTGACCGACTACCCCCTGCACACGCACCGCGCGATCGGGTGCCAGCACCGTCACGTGAATTCTCGGGTCTGTTTCAAGATGCCAGGGCAGCGGCATACCGTAGATGAGTGCTGCGGTGACGTGGCTGAAGAAGGCGTTCGGCGGCATCCGCTGCTGAAAGGCCCGACAGCGATCACGCAGCGTCTCACAACTTCCGACGGGTGCGCAGACGCCCCAAAACGGATGCTCAAGGTCGCTTGAGCGCTGACGTTTGCCCGACAGCCCTGCCGCGCTGGCCTGCGTCACGGCGAACGCACCATGTTCGAAGTCCCGAGGGAGTGGAGTGCGCTTATGCATGGCGCGAGAGTGCCACCCTTTGGCCCCAAGCGTCAGAGTTATGCACAGGCGTAGGTGCGTTGAACCCGCGAGACGACAGGTTTCGCCCCTTGAAATTTTTCCATGGGGCGAAACGTGTCGTCTCGCGGAGGGAAGCGGAGGGAAAGGGGCTAGATCGCGCCGATGCGCTCCGCGATCAGGGGGCCGCCGTCGAGCACGGGCTCGCCCGGGTCGCCGATGCGCCAGGCGCCCTCGACGGCCTCGAGGGCCCGGGCGAAGCGCTCGGGTTCGTCGGCGCTGAGGGTGAACAGCGGCTGGCCGGCGCGCACGGTGTCGCCGGGCTTGGCGTGCAGGTCGATGCCGGCGGCGTGCTGCACCGGGTCCTGCTTGCGGGCCCGTCCCGCGCCGAGGCGCCAGGCGCCGATGCCGAACGGCAGGGCCTGCTGCTGCACGAGCACGCCGTCGCGGTCGGCGCGCACGACGTGGGTTTCCCGGGCCACCGGCAGCGCCGCATCCGGGTCGCCGCCCTGGGCCCGAATCACGGCGCGCCATTTGTCCATGGCACGGCCGTCGTTCAGCGCCGCGCCCACGTCGACGCCGGTGATGCCGGCGAGCGAGAGCATCTGCTCGGCGAGGGCCACGGTCAGTTCCACGACGTCGGCCGGCCCGCCGCCGGCGAGCACCTCCACGGACTCACGCACCTCGTTGGCGTTGCCGATCGCGAATCCGAGCGGCACGTTCATGTTCGTCAGCAGAGCGGATGTCGCCACCCCGGCATCCTCGCCGAGCTCCACCATGGTGCGGGCGAGTTCCCGGGAACGCTCGATGTCTGTCAGGAACGCGCCGGAACCGAACTTCACGTCGAGCACGAGGGCTTTGGTGCCCTCGGCGATCTTCTTGCTCATGATCGACGAGGCGATCAGCGGGATCGCCTCGACGGTGCCGGTGATGTCGCGCAGCGCGTACAGCTTGGCGTCGGCGGGGGCGAGGCCACTGCCGGCCGCGCACACGACGCCGCCGTGCTCCTGCAACTGGGCGAGCATCTGCGCGTTCGTGAGATTGGCGCGCCAGCCGGGGATCGATTCGAGCTTGTCGAGGGTGCCGCCGGTGTGGCCGAGGCCGCGGCCGGAGAGCTGCGGCACCGCCACCCCGAACGAGGCCACCAGGGGGGCGAGCGGGAGGGTGATCTTGTCGCCGACTCCCCCGGTGGAGTGCTTGTCGGTGGTCGGCTTCGAGAGGGAGTCGAAGTTCATCGTCTCGCCACTCGCGATCATCGCGAGGGTGAGGTCGCGGATCTCGTTCCGTTCCATGCCGTTGAGGAAGATCGCCATCGTCATCGCGGCCATCTGCTCGTCGGCGATGTAGCCGCGCGTATAGGCATCGATCATCCAGTTGATCTGGTCGGTGCCGAGCTCACCCCGGTCGCGCTTCGTACGGATCAGGTCGACGACATCGAACGGCTCAACGCTGCTCATGAAACGGTGCTCACTGGCGGTACTCCTCTAGCGTGCGCGGCCCGAACGCGTCGGGGATGACCTCGTCGATCGTGCGGATGCCGGAGACCGTCTCCAGAAGCATGCCCGGCGCGGA
>JAWOHA010000330.1:0-4539 GCA_046496385.1 Cryobacterium sp.
CCGGGCGGCGTCGACGGCGCGGCCCGCGTGCTCGAGGAGCATCATCGCGTCGACCGCGGACGGGTCATCGAGGAGCGGGAGAGTCACCGCGTGCAGGGCGTCAACGAGGTGTTCCGTCGCGCGGCGGAGGCGCTCAAGGGGGGTGGGGTCGAGGACCGCGGTGCCCGACGGGGGTGTCTGTGACATACCCCAATTTTATCGAAGGGGTGAGGTTTGCTCGAGAAAGGTGGGGGAATGGGGATAAGTTCCCCGAATGTAGGGCTGTGGAGAACTTAGGGCTGGAGGTCGGCTTGCGGGGTCTCGATCCCTCGCAGGCTCGGGCCTCGACCAGCGAGAGGGCGCGACCGGCGGGGCGGGGGCCTCGACCGGCGGGGACTCGCGCCTCGACCGGCGGGGCGGGTGCCTCGACCGGCGAGGAGGCGGGCCTCGACCACCCTCGCCGGTCGAGGCGCGACGAAGGAGCGATCGAGACCCCGCACGACGATCCTCACACCCAGCCCGGGGCTGGAGGCCCTGCTATGGTGCGCCGATGACCGCGTGCGCCCGATCACGAGGGCGACGGCCTTTTCTCCGCTCTGATGCTGCGAGACTGGAATACAGCTTCGCACTCGCAACCGCACCACAGCACTCCCGATCGTTCGATCGTTGAGTGGCACCGTGCTCAGCCTTCGGAAGGACTCCATGCTTGATTTTCTGTTCGGCCCGATTCCCGGGATCATTATCACCGTTCTGGTGGTCGGTGTCATCGCGTTGGTCTACGCCCGCACCATCTACAAGAACGCCGGCCCCGATGAGGCCCTCATCATCACCGGAAAAAAGAGCCGCAAGACGATCGTCGACGGTGCCACCCTGGAAGAGTCCGGCCAGCGCGTCGTGCACGGCCAGGGCGTGTTCATCACCCCGTTCTTTCAGAAGGCGTTCAAGATCAGCCTGCGCAGCCGGGCCATTGAGATCACGGCCGTCGCCCAGGACCGCAACGGCATCACCCTTTCGGTCGAAGCCGTCGCCATCGTGAAGGTCGGCGACTCGCCCAAGGCGATTCGCGCCGCCGCGCAGCGCTTCCTCGGCCAGGACAAGAACATCGACGGCTTCGCCCAGGAGGTGCTGAGCGGTTCGCTGCGTTCCTCGATCGGCGCCACCGACGTGATGACCGTCATTCAGAAGCGTGACGAACTCGGCAGCGCCGTGCTCGCCACTGCACGGGAATCCCTCGCCAACCAGGGCCTCGACGTGGACTCCTTCGAGATCAAGGGAATCACCGACGAGAACGACTACATTCGCGATATCGGCCGTGCCGAGCAGGCCAAGGTGCGCCGCCAGGCTGAGGTCGCCGAGCACTACGCCAACCGCGAATCTCAGGAAGCCCTGATCACCGCGGAGCAGGCCATCGCCGAAGCCCAGAACACGCTCGCCCTGCGCAAGGCCGCCCTGCAGCTCGACACAGACAAGGCCGCCGCCGAGGCCGCCGCATCCAAGCCGCTCGCCGAGGCGAAAGCCCAGCAGGCCATCGTGCAGGAGCAGGAGCTCACCGCCCAGCGCCGAGCGAGCCTGCGCAAGGCCGAGCTCGAATCCGAGGTCAACGCCATCGCCGACGCCGAGGCCTACCGCATCCGGGTGACCGCTGTTGCCGCCGCTGAGGCATCCGTTGCCGCCGCCAACGCCGACCGCGACAGCCGCGTCGCCTATGCCGACGCCATTCGAGCCGAAGGCCAGGCCGAAGCCGATGCCATTCTCGCCCGTGGTACCGCCGAAGCCACTGCCACCCGGCTCTCCGCCGAGGCTGTCGCCGAGCAGTCCCAGGCCCTCATTCAGCTGCGCCTGGTGGAGATGCTGCCCAAGATCGCCCACGAGCTGGCCGCGCCCATGGGCAACATCGACCAGCTCACCGTGATCTCTACGGATGGCGCCAGCCAGCTCTCCAAGAACGTCGCCTCCGGCTTCACCGAGGTCGACTCGGTGCTGTCCTCGACCATGGGCGTCGGTATCAAGGACCTGCTCGGCGGGTTGCTCGGCGGGAGCATGGGCGCGACCGTCGCCGCGACGGCCGCAGAGAACCTGGCCACCTCGCAGGCCGCAGAGTGAGTGCAACGCGCTAGAAAGTGACCTGAACGTAATCTGACAACCCCTAGCTTTGGCTGGGGAGTTGATGTTCTATGGTGCTCCACCACGATCACGGTGTTCGAGGGTGTGACAGCGGGGACGATCATGATGACGGTCAGACGTTACCAGCCCGGAGCAGGCGGGCCCGCGGCAGGCGGGCCCGCCTCGACGCACACCCGCCCGATCTATTCCGATGAAGCACATCCGGTGGTCGGGTCGCGTCGCCGTACCGGTCGCGGCGCTCTGGGCGGGTTGCTCAGCTTCATCGCCCTCAGTGTGGCGGCGGGAGTGTTGGTCACGGTCGCCGCGACCCCGGTGCTCGCCATAGGAGGCATAGCCGCCGGCGACACGATCAGAACGTTCGAGAACCTGCCCGAGTACCTGGCGATTGAGCCGCTCTCGCAGAAGAGCGATATCTTCGCCACCCAGACCGATGGCACCCCGGTGTTGCTGGCCTCGTTTTACGATCAGAACCGTGTCGAAGTGAGCTTCGACGAGATCAGTTCGTTCGTGACCGACGCGGCCGTGGCCGCCGAAGACCCCCGGTTTTACCAGCATTCCGGCATCGACCTGCAGGGCACCGTGCGCGCCGTCGTGACCACTCTCGCCGGCGGGTCCATTCAGGGCGGATCCTCGATCACCCAGCAATACGTGAAAAATGTGCTGGTGCAGAAGTGTGAAACGCTCCCCGACCCGGAGGCGCAGAGCGCCTGCTACGACACGGCCACCGAGATCACCCCCGACCGCAAAGTCAAGGAGATGCGCCTGGCAATCGGGGTGGAAAAAAACTATTCCAAGCAGGACATTCTGCGGCAATACCTCAACATCGCCGGTTTCGGCGGCACCGTCTACGGTATCGAAGCCGCCGCCAACTACTATTTCGACACCACCGCGAGCGCCGTCACGCTGCCGCAGGCCGCGAGCCTTCTCGCCATCGTGAACAACCCGGTGAAATTTCAGCTGGACCGCCCGGCGAGCGAAAGCAACGGCGCCGCCAACGGGTATGAGGCGAACCGGCAGCGCCGCGACTACATCCTCAACGCCATGCTTCGCCACGAGAAGATCACCGCCGCCGAGTATGCCGCGGCCATCGCCACCCCCATCGAACCGGTGATCACCGAGCCGAGCACCGGATGCCAGACAGCCGGCGACAACGCCTTCTTCTGTGACTACGTGACTCAGCGGCTGCGCAACGACCCCGCTTTCGGAACCGATGCGCAGTCCCGGCTGCTGAACTTTCGTCGCGGTGGTTACGACGTGTACACGACCCTCGACCTCGATCTGCAGGCTGCGGCCGTGGGCGCCCTGAACCGGGAGGTGCCCAAGAGCTTCAGCGACAGTGACGTGGGCGGGGTTGTTTCGAGCGTGCAGGTGGGCACTGGGCGAGTGCTCGTCATGGCACAGAACAAGGACTACAGCCAGGACCCTATGGTGCAGGCCACCGGCTCCAACTACACCAGCATCAACTACAACACCGACTTCGCGGAGGGCGGATCGAGAGGGTTTCAGCCCGGGTCGACGTACAAGGTGTTCACTCTCGCGGAATGGCTCAAGAAAGGGCACTCCCTCAACGAGCGGGTGGATTCCCGGCGCAAATCCACCTGGGGAACCTTCCAGGACAGCTGCCTGGGTCCCAAGAACTACGACGGGCAGAACTGGAACCCGCGCAACGACGCCAATGAGAGTGGCGCCAACTACAGCGCACTGGAGTCGACGATCGCCTCGATCAACACCGGTTACATCGGCATGGCCAAACAACTCGACCTGTGCGACATCCGCCAGAGCGCGGAAGCGTTCGGCGTGCATCGCGCCGACGGCGCACCGCTGATGCAGAGCGCTGCGACCGTCATCGGCACCAACGAGATCGCGCCGCTGACGATGGCGGCGGCCTTCGCCGGCATCGCCAACAAGGGCGTGACCTGCTCGCCGATCGCCATCGACCGTATCGTGGGTCGCGACGGGGTTGTGGTGCCCGCTCCGGTCTCGGACTGCCAGCCCTCGGTCGCCCCCGGCGTCGCGGCCAGCATGGCCTATGCCCTGCGCCAGGTGATGCTGCGCGGTACCGCGCAGCAGTCCACGGCGGGCACCGAACCGGCCGTGCCGCTGATCGGCAAGACCGGCACCACGGACGGAGCCAAAGACACGTGGATGAGCGGTGCGAGCACCCGGGTTGCCACGGTGGTGGGTGTCGTCAGCCTCACCGGCGCGGTCAACCAGCGCCGACTGTCGCTGCCGGGCGGGCAGATGGCCACGGCGCGGCACCGCATATGGCCCGAGGTGATGAGCGTCGCCAGCGCCAAGTACGGCGGCGAAGAATTTGTCGAAGCCGATCCGAATGTCCCGCCGGCCGTGCGCCAGCCTGCCGTCCGCCCGTCCACAACGGTGCCGACCGCGCCCCGACCTGTGCCGGTTCCCGCGCCCTCGGCGCCACGGCCGGCG
>JAWOHA010000013.1:0-15074 GCA_046496385.1 Cryobacterium sp.
GAAGGCATCCGGCTGGCCGCGCAGGTCATCGAGCATGGTCACACCGGCGGCGCCGATCGCGATATCGGTCTGGCCTTCCCGCCACGGTCGGCCGGCGGTGTCGGTGATCACCACGCCCAGGCTCAGCCCGGTGCGCGCGACCAGGCCGGCCAGCAGCTCCCGCGCCGACGCGTCCGGGTCTACCGGCAGCAACAGCACCATACCCTCGGGCACGTTGCTGGTGTCCACGCCGGCGGCGGCCATCACGAGGCCCTGCCGGTTCTCGACGATGCGGGTCACCCCGCCCGGGTATTCCCGGCTCGCCACGACACGCACCGTCTCGGCGGTGATCGCCTGTTCCCGGTCGACGGCGGCCACGAACCGCCCCTCAGCCTTCGACACAATTTTGCTGGTCACCGCCAGAATGTCGCCGTCTTTCAGTAGTCCGGCCGCGGCCACGGCGATCAGCGCCGCGAGGTCGTCACCCGCCGCGATCTCGCCGAGGCCCTCGAGGGCGACAACACTCAGCATCGGCCGGCCCGCATGATCAGCGCCCCAGAGCTCGCGCACCCGGTCAGCGCACGAGCTTCGGCAGCACCTGCGCGCCGAACACGTCGATCCACTGACGCTGGTTGCGGCCCACGTTGTGCAGGTAGATGCGGTCGAAGCCGAGATCCACGAACTTCTGAATATATTTACGGTGCTCGTCGGGGTCGGCCGAGATGACCATGCGGCCCTCGAAGTCTTCCGGCCGCACGAGCTTGGCGATCTGCTCGAACTCGAACGGGGACCGAATGTCGCCCTTCGGGAACTTCATGCCGCCGTTGGGCCATTCCAACAGCGCATTGGTCATCGCCTCTACGTCGGTCTCGGCCCAGCTCATGTGCAGCTGCAGCACTTTGGGCATCAGGGCGGGGTCCTTGCCGGCGTCGCGGGCGCCGTCATCGAACTTGCCGAACAGCATCGAGATCTTCTCCAGCGGAGCGCCCACGGTAATCAGACCGTCGGCGTGCCGGCCGGCACGTTTGGCTGTCACCGGTCCGGCGGTCGCCACGAGGATCTCGGGCGCGACCTCGGGCATGGTCCACAGCCGTGTGGACTCAAGCTTGTAGAACGGGCCGGAATGCTTCACGTCCTTGCCGGCGATCGATGCGGTGAACAGTTTCGAGATGATCTCGATGGCTTCGAACATGCGGTTGATGCGTTCGGGGGCTTCGGGCCAGTACTGGCCCACGATGTGCTCGTTGAGGGCTTCGCCCGAGCCGAGGCCGAGCCAGTGCCGACCCGGGTACATCGAGGCCAGCGTGGCCGAGGCCTGCGCGACCATGGCGGGGTGCCAGCGAAACGTGGGCGCGGTCACTCCGGGACCGAGATCGCCCGTCGTACGCTCGGCGATCGCGGCCAGAACACTCCAGACGAACGAACTCTGGCCCTGCTGCGGCACCCACGGCTGAAAGTGGTCGGCGGCCATCACACCGCTGAAGCCGTGCTCTTCGGCATAGGCCGACAGCGCCACCGCCTCGGCGGGGGCGAACTGCTCCAGCATCGCCGCATAGCCAATCTGTAACTCCGACATCGGACCTCCTGCTCGTGGGTGCGCTGCCCGGCGCACTCTGTACTGCTCGGAACGTACTGCGTGGAACGTGATGCTCTGAACAGTATCCCCATCACGGGCCGGGCCGTGTGCGTCATCGCGCCCGCCGCGCCCGCCGCGCCCGCCGCGCCCGCCGCACCCGCCGCACCCGCTCTGGCCCTCACACCGCACACGGCGCGCACCAAATAGGCTGGGGCCATGCGTATTGCCACCTGGAACGTCAACTCGATCCGTGCCCGCGTCGATCGCACCGTGGACTGGATGGTGCGCGAAGACGTCGACGTGCTCGCCATGCAGGAGATCAAGTGCAAGCCCGAGCAGTTTCCCGTGCAGGCCTTCGAAGACGCCGGTTATGAATTGGCCATTCACGGGCTCAACCAGTGGAACGGCGTCGCCATCGCCAGCCGCCTGCCCATGACAGACGTGGTCACGAGCTTTCCCGGCATGCCCGGCTTTCTCAAGGGTGAAGAGGGCCCCGACCTGCCCCTCGAGGCCCGGGCGCTCGGCGTGACCGTGAACGAGCAGCGGCTCTGGAGCCTCTACGTGCCCAACGGCCGCGCACTCGGCGACCCGCACTACGTGTACAAGCTCGATTGGCTGGCCGCCCTGCGCGAGCACACCCGCGCCCAGCTCGCCGAGAACCCACGGCTCTCACTGGCCCTGATGGGCGACTGGAACGTGGCGCCGCGCGACGATGACATGGGCGACCCGAGCTTCGTTCCCGGCGAGTCCACGCATATCTCCCAGCCCGAGCGGGATGCCTTCGCGGCCTTCGAATCCGCCGGTGTGCACGATGTGGTGCGCGACCGGGTTCCCGAGGGGTTCACCTTCTGGGACTACAAGCGGCTGCGGTTTCCCCGCAACGAGGGCATGCGCATCGACTTCATCCTCGGCTCCCCGGCCTTCGCCGAACAGGTGACGGATGCCAGCATCCACCGCAACGAGCGCAAGGGTGACGCCCCGAGCGACCACGTTCCGGTGCTCGTCGACCTCGCCGTGGACGGCGAAGACGACGACCGGCCGATGATCTTCTAGCCCGCCGGTCTTGCGCGAACCGGGCCGGTAACACGGCTGTCATCCACCGGGTAGCCGCCCGGGCGATACTGGAGAGATGACTTCACCAGAGTCGGAGCCCGCCGCCACGCAGCCCACCCCGCCCGCGTCCGCGTCCGTCACCGTGTCCATCACCCGCCGGGTCGACCCGAAACGATTCACCGAAGCCAGCGAGTGGGTGCAGTACGGCATCGACCTCGCCCACAAATACCCCGGCTTTCTCGGGTCGGGCTGGGTGCGTTCCAGCGAGGACTCCGCCTCCTGGCATATGCTCTACCGCTTCTCCGACGCCCGGCTGCTCGACGCCTGGGAGAATTCCGACGAGCGCACCGAATGGCTCGCCGCCGGTGACGATCTCGTGATCGACGCTCAGGTAGAAAAACGCACCGGCATCGAGGGCTGGTTCGACGAGCACGGTGCTCCCGCCGGCAGCCCGGCACCGGTGCCCCCACCCCGGTGGAAGCAGGCCGCGAGCATCGCCCTGGGATTCTTCCCGCTCAATCTCACCTTCACGCTGCTGGTCGCCTGGTTGGTGCCCGGCTGGAACGATCTGCCCGCCGTGCTTCGGGTACTCACCACCACCCTCCTTCTTATTCCACTGATGGCATATGTCGTGCTGCCGTGGATCACCCGGCTGCTGCGCCCCTGGCTGCAGCGCCAGCCCCGCGCGTCTCGGTAGTCAGGCCAGCAGGGCGGCCACGAGCAGGAGCACCGGCACCGACCCTAACGTCGTGAGCAGCACCACATCGCGGGTCACCACCACCCCGCGGTCATAACGGGCGGCGAAGTTGTAGATGTTCTGCGCGGTCGGCAGGGCCGAGAAGGTCACCACGGCGAAGAGCTGCTCGCCAGTCAGCCCGAACACCGAGTGCCCGAAAATGTATGCCACAACAGGCATGAGAATGATCTTGATGACGGATGCCACCAGCACCGGGGTGCGCGCCGTGCCGGCCTTCATCAGGCGCTGCCCGTGCAGCGACATGCCGAACGAGAGCAGCACCAGGGGGATCGCGGCGCCGCCCAGCAGATCGAGCGGCGCGAGAACGGCATCCGGTATCGCAATCCCGGCCGTCGCCACAACGACACCGGCGAGCGAGGCGATGATCATGGGGTTGCGGATCGGCTGGGTGAGAATCGACCATATCGAGACGCGACCGCCCGTGGTCATGTCGAGTATGAAGAGGGTGATCGGCGCCAGCACGAGTAGCTGAAGCAACAGGACCGGGGCGACGTACTCGGCGCCGCCGAGCACGTAAATGCTCACGGGCAGGCCGATGTTGTTGGCGTTCACGTAGGTGGCCGACGTCGCCCCGAGCAGCGTTTCCGGCACCGGCATGCGAAAGAAAAGCCGCGACACCAGAAGGTAGAGGCTCACGCCCGCCAGGACCGTGCAGAGAATGGTGACGATGAAGGTGGAGAACAGCTCGCGCACATCGCTCTGGGCCAGCACCGTGAACAGCAATGCCGGTGTCGCCACAAAGAACGCCGTGCGGTTGAGCACCCGGCCGGCGCTCTCTCCGGCGATCTGAAAGCGTTCCACAAAGTAGCCCACCAGGATCACAAACCCGATGATCGAGAAGCCGATCAACACACCCGTCATTAGTGTGAGCCTAGGCGTAAAACTTATGCGACAGAATTGCCACGTTCCTGCCGCAGCACCACTACGATCTGAGCATGCCTCATCTCAGTGTTCCGGGAGCCGAGCTCTACTTCGAAACCGAGGGGGACCGGGCCGCGCCCGCCCTGCTGTTGATCCACTCGGGCATCACTAATCTGCGCATGTGGGACCCGCAGGTCACCTCGCTCGCCCGCCGTCATTTTGTGGTGCGGTTCGACAGCCGCGGGTTCGGCCGCACCATCAGCAGCAACACGGCGTTCTCCGACGTGGCCGATGTTCTCGCCCTGCTCGACCACCTCGGGGTGCCCCAGGCGACGCTGGTGGGGTGCGCCCGCGGCGGCACCATCGCCCTCGACGTGGCCGTGACCAATCCGGAACGGGTCTGTGGCCTGGTCCTGATCGGCGCGGGACCGAGCGGACTGCCCGAGGTGGAACTGACCGACGCCGAAGACACCCTCTTCGACGCCCTCGATGCCGCCTTCGTTGACGAAGACTGGACCCGGCTGGCCCGACTCGAGACCCTGCTCGCGGCGGTCGGCCCGCTCAGACGCGCCGAAGACCTGGATCCGGATTTTGTGGCGGCGGCGCTGGAACTGAACCAGGTGAATGTCGTGCACGCCGCCGCGCGTCCCATTCCGGTGCCGCTGGAACCGCCGGCCGTTGACCGGGTCACCGATCTCACCATGCCGGCGTTGGTCGCCGTGGGCGAGTACGACATCACGCCCGCGCTGGCACAGTACGAGTACCTGCTCGAGGCGGTGCCCCGGGCCAGCGGCTGCACCTTCCGCAACAGCGCGCACCTGCCGAGCGTGGAGCATCCCGAGGAGTTTCAGCGGGTGCTGGTGTCCTGGCTGGCCCAGAACGACCTGTGAACGACCCGGCAGCACCCGGCAGCACCCGGAACGCGGCGTGCAGATCTCGGCACCGCACCATCTCGGCACCGCACCATCTCGGCACAGTAGTGCTGGGATCCCGATCAAGCGGTCACCTTCCCTCTCGGGTAAGTGCCGCAGTGTGATCGGCGATCCCAGCTACCGATCACTCTAATCCGGTGACGCCCGGTGTCAAGGCCTTCACCTGAACAGCGCCACACCGGTCGCGCCGGTCGGCGGGCGGGTCACCAACCGCGAACCGCTGCGGTGGGCGCAGACACGCCCTAAGCCCCGCCCGGCTGCCCGGCTACGAGGGCGCTCAGGGCACGGATGCCCACCGGCAGGTCCGCGCACAGCGGCACCACGGCCAGACGGGCCGCGTGCACCTGCCGAACCTGATCCAGTTCCGCCCGCTCGTGTTCCGCACGCTCTCGCAGCAGCAGGGCGCTCGCCCGGCTCGCGGCCAGCGAGCCGTTCACGATCCAGGCCCACGGGGTGATGCCGGCCCGTTCCAGGTCGTGCTGCAGGCCCACGGCCTCCAGTACCGGGGTGGTCTCGGGCAGGGTCACCAGGATCACCTTGGTTTCGGCGGGATCCTGCAGCTTCATCATGGGCGTTCTCGCCGAGCGGCCCGGCCCGAGCTGGCGTTTGATCTCCCGGTCGTACGACCCGGTCGCGTCGATGAGCAGCAGGGTGTGGCCGGTCGGCGCCGTGTCCATCACCACGAAGCTGGTGCGCGATTCCCGCAGGGCCCGAGAGAAAGCCTGGAAGACGGCGATCTCTGCGGTACAGGGTGAGCGCAGGTCTTCGCGCAGCATGGCCTTGCCCTGCTCGTCGAGGGTCGCGCCCTGGGTGAGCAGCACCCGCTCGGTGTACCGCTCGATCTCCACCGCCGGATCGATGCGGGACACCGTGAGAGTGGCCAGGCCGGCGGCCGAATCCGTGTCGTCCTCGCCCCCGCCCGCGCCGGTGAGCGCTTCGGTGAGATGTGCGGCCGGATCGGTCGTGGTGAGGTGTACGGGCAGTCCGCGTTCGGCCAGGGCCACCGCGATCGCCGCCGCCATGGTGGTCTTGCCCACGCCGCCTTTTCCCATCAGCATGATCAGCCCATGCCCGTCGGCGGCGATCTGATCCACGAGGGTCGCCAGCGGGGCGCCGGCCGGAGGCGCGACAGGCGCCGCGGCATCCGTCACGGCCTCGCCAGTCTCCGAGTCGTCGAAGAGAGCGCGCAGCGCCGGCACCCCCACGAGGTTGCGGCTCTTCAGGCTCACGGTGTCGCGCGGCAGCGCCGCGAGGGCCGACGGCAGTTCGGCCAGGGCCTGCTCCTCTCGGCGCACGATGGCCGCGGCCAGCGGGTCGTCGCCCGCCGCACGTGCCGGAAAGACCCCGTTGACGACAAGAAATGCCTGGTGTAGGCCGATGTCGGCGAGCTCGTCGCGGGTGCGGGCCGCTTCCTGCAACGCCGAGGTGGCCGCGCGCGCCACGAGCACCAGTCGGGTGCGCTGCGGGTCGGCGAGCGCCGCCACGGCGCCGGCGTACATGCTGCGCTGCTTGTCGAGCCCGGCCAGCGGCCCCAGACACGACGCATCTCCCGTGCCCGCGTCGAGAAAGTCGCTCCAGGAGCCGGGCAGCTGCAGCAGCCGAATGGTGTGCCCGGTCGGCGCGGTGTCAAAGACGATGTGGTCGTAACGCTCAGTCCAGACCGGGTCGGTGAGCAGCTCGGTGAATTCGTTGAACGAGGCGATTTCGGTGGTGCAGGCTCCGGAGAGCTGCTCCTCGATCGAGGCCAGTTCGGCGGGCGGCAACAGGCCGCGCACCGGGGCGACGATGCGTTCGCGGTACTGCGCCACAGCCTGTTCCGGGTCGATGTCGAGGGCCGACAACCCCGGCACGGCGTCGATGGGTGTGATCGTGCCGCCCACGGTCAATCCGAAGACCTGGCCCACATTCGAGGCCGGGTCGGTGCTCACGAGCAGCACCGCTGCCCCGGCCTGCGCAAGCCGCACGGCTGCGGCACAGGCGAGCGAGGTCTTGCCCACCCCGCCCTTTCCGGTGAAGAACAGAAAGGGCGGCGCCGCGCGCAGAAACAGCGGCCCCTCCGTGGCGCCTTGTTCGGTGACCAAGCGGGCGGCGGGTGCTGCATTGAGTGCGGTCATGGCCTTAGCAGCAGCCTCCGCCGACGCCACAGGACGCGCCCTCGTCGGTGTCCGGCGCGCTGCTCATCATGAGCAGGCGCGGGGATGCGTCGGGCTGCACCGCCTGACGGTGGCTCTCGGCCTCCGCGGCGACGCTGATCTCTCCGCCCGGTTCACCGGCCGCTGATACGGCGGGCGCGGCGGCGTTGACGTCAGCGGCCGCGACCGCGACCGCGACCGCCGCGTCGACCGCGGCGGCCGCAGCCAGCAGGGCGGGCCGGCCCAGGCCGGCCCAGGACGCCAGCTCGACGCGGTTCGGGTACCGGCCGGTGAGCACGGTGGCGCCGTCCACCAGCGTGATGGGCAGCCCGGCCTGGCCGGCCGTGATCAGAAAGCTGCGGGCGATCTCGTTCTCGGCAAACGCGATCGGTTCTTGCGCCAGGTTGAAGCGGGCGGCAACGCCTCCCTCGGCGCGCAGCCAGTTGAGGTCGGCCGACACGGTCACGAGGCTCTGGTCTACATCGACGCCGCACACGCCCGTGCCGCAGCACAGGCCCGGTTCGAAAATCTGGATGTCTGTCATGGGGGCTCCATCTCCGTCGCACCGCATCGAACGGAAGCTGATCGATGCCGTGCTCCCACTATATCGATAATTATCGATATATGGGGGTGAATCGGCCGGAGCCGACAGATTACGCCACGCGTCGCAGGGCCCAGCGGCGTTGTACCAGCCTTGGCTAGGTTGACGGGCATGATAGACATCCAGAACGTGTCGGTGCTCTTCGACACTCCCGACGGCCCCCGCGCCGCGGTCGACGAGGTCTCCCTGCACGTGCCGCAAGGCGCCATCCAGGGCATAATCGGTTTCTCCGGAGCCGGAAAATCCACCCTGCTGCGCACGATGAACCTGCTCGCACTCCCCACCAGCGGCCGGGTCGTCGTGAACGGCACCGACCTGCTCAGTCTCGACGTGGCGCAGTTGCGCGCCGCCCGGCACGGCATCGGCATGGTCTTCCAGCATTTCAACCTGCTGAGCAACCTCACCGTGCAGAAGAACGTCGAACTCTCGCTCAAGTTCGCCGGCGTCGGCCGCACCGAACGCCGGCGGGCTGCCGCGGAGGCGCTCGACATCGTCGACCTCGCCGACAAGGCCACCTCCTACCCCGCCACGCTGTCCGGCGGCCAGAAGCAGCGTGTCGGCATCGCCCGGGCCCTGGCCACGCAACCGCGGGTGCTGC
This sequence comes from Cryobacterium sp., assembly GCA_046496385.1. GTDB lineage: Bacteria > Actinomycetota > Actinomycetes > Actinomycetales > Microbacteriaceae > Cryobacterium. The sequence goes on from JAWOHA010000013.1 coordinate 8,490, forward strand.
TCTGCGACGAGCCCACCAGCGCGGTGGACCCGCGCACCACGGCATCCGTGCTGCAATACCTCAGCGACGTGAACGCCCGCCTCGGCATCACCCTCGTGATCGTGACGCACGAGATGAACGTGATCAAAGCCCTCGCCGACAACGTCGCCGTGATGGAAGACGGTCGCGTCGTGGAACGCTTCGACCTCACCGCGCTGCAGAACCCCGGCTTCGTGCCGGCGACCCCGATCGGCCGCTACCTGATCGCCGACGACATCGACCTCGACCGGAGTGCCCGAGCAGACGCCGTCGCCACCACCTGCGCCGCCACGGAATTCGCGAGGCACAGCCGTGTTTGACCGCCTCATCGAACTCTGGCCCGAGATCGTGCTGGCCCTGGCGCAGACCGGCACCATGCTCATCGTCGCGATTCCGCTGGCCGTTCTGCTCGGCACTCCCCTCGGCATCCTCCTCTACGGCATCGGGCCGACCGGGCTGCACCACCGGCCGAGACTGCACCGGGCACTTGACGGCATCGTCAACGTGATTCGCTCGTTTCCGTTTCTGATTCTGCTCATCGCGATCATTCCGATCACCCGCTTCATCGTGGGCACCTCCATCGGCACCGCAGCGGTCATCGTGCCGCTGACCATCAACGCCATCCCCTACTTCGCCCGCTTCGTGGAGCAGAATCTCAGCCAGCTCGACGGCGGCGTCGTGGAGGCCGCCCGGTCGATGGGCGCCAGCCGCAGCCAGATCATCCGCGACGTGCTGCTCGTGGAGGCCCGGCCTGCCCTCGTGACGTCGATCACCATCATGACGGTGAGCTTCATCTCGTACTCGGCCATGGCCGGCCTGGTCGGCGGCGGCGGCATCGGCGACTTCGCCATCCGCTACGGCTACTACCGCTACGAGACCGACATCATGATCGCCGCGATCGTGCTGCTCGTGGTGATCGTGCAGATCGTGCAGGTCAGCGGCAGCCGTTTCTCCCGCAGCCTCGACAAACGCCTCTAAGCCTCCCGCTCTCTCACCCACACCGCTCGACAACCCCGTAGGGAACCATGTCTGACATTTCTCGCCCCTCCACACGTTTCAGCGGACCCCGTCCGCGCCTGCTCCTGAGCGCCTTCGTGATGAACACCACCAGCCATATTCTGGGCGGGCAGTGGCGGCACCCGGATGCGCAGCAGCACCGATTCAACGAGCTGTCGCTCTGGGTCGACCTGGCCAAGCAGCTCGAGGCCGCCAAGTTCGACGCCATCTTTCTCGCCGATGTGGTCGGGCTGTATGGAGACCACGAAGGCGGCTGGGCCTCCCACATCAAACGGGGGCTGCAGGTGCCCTCTAACGACCCGCTGATACTGCTCGCCGCCCTCGCCACCGCGACGAGTGACATCGGGCTGGCGGCGACCTCGTCGGTCGTGCAGTCGCATCCGTTTCAGTTCGCCCGCCAGATTTCGACCCTTGACCACCTCAGCGGCGGCCGGGCGGCGTGGAACATCGTCACGAGCGCTCTGGAGAACTCGCACCGCAACTTCGGCTCCGACGGCCTCGCCGGCCATTCCGACCGCTATGACTGGGCCGACGAGTACGTCGATGCGGTCTACAAGCTCTGGGAGGGCTCCTGGGACGAGGGCGCACTCGTGCAGAACAAGCAGACCGGGCTGCACGCCGACCCGGCCAGGGTGCACAAGATCAACCACCGGGGCGAACGCTACTCGATCGAGGGCCCGCATCTGGTGTCCCCCTCGCCGCAGCGTACCCCGCTGCTCTTTCAGGCCGGCAGTTCCGGCCGCGGCCAACAGTTCTCCTCGGCGAACGCCGAGGCCACCTTTCTGTTCGCTCCGAACACCGCCTACGCGGCCCGGGTGTCGGCGGCGGTGCGCGCGCAGGCCGTGGCGGCAGGCCGGCAGGCCGACGACGTGAAGCTGTTCACCGGGCTGAGCTTCGTGGTGGGCAGCACCGAGGCCGAAGTGAAGGCCAAGCAGGCCGACCTGGAGCAGTACCTCGACCTCGACGCCCTCATCGCCCACATCGGCGGCGGCCTCGGCATCGACCTCGGCGGGCTGCCGCTCGACACCCCGTTGGGCGACGTGCAGACCGAGGGCGGCCAGGGCCTGCTGCAGGCGATCCTCGATTCCACCCCCGGCGGCAACCCGACCCTGGCCGACGTGGCGCACTACCGGGCGGCCGCGCAGCAGATCGCGGGCACCCCGGAGCAGATCGTCGACGCCCTCGAACTCTGGCAGGACGCCGGCATCGACGGCATCAACATCATCAACCAGACCATTCCCGGCTCCTACACCGACTTCATCGACGGCGTGCTGCCCGAGTTGCGCCGCCGTGGCCTCGCGCAGCGCGAGTACGCCCCCGGAACCCTGCGGGAGAAAATGTTCGGCGCCGGCCCGCACCTGCCGGGCAGCCACCCCGCCGCCGCCTACCGGGGCGCGTTCGTCGACGCCGACGCCGACGTCGCGAGCACCCGATGACCGCGAGCATTCTGCGTCGCCACGGCTCCACGCCGACGCCCGCGCAGACTGCTCTGTTCGACCGGGCGGATGCCGTGGCCCGGGTCCTGGCCGTCGATGCTCGAGAACGCGACGCCGCCAACGCCCCGCCGTTCGCCGAACTGCAGGTGCTGCGGGAGGCCGGGCTGCTGCCGCTCACCGTGCCGGCGCGGTTCGGCGGCGCCGGCATCGATTGGAGCACCGCATTCGAAATCGTGCAGCGCATCGCCCGGGCCGACAACTCGATCGGCCAGCTGCTCGGCTACCACTACATTTTTCAGGCGTTCGCCTACATCGACCTCGACGACGCCCGGGCACAGCTTCTGGCCACCGACACCCTCGCGCAGCACTGGCTGTTCTCCTCGACCGGCACCCCGCAGGGCCCGCAGGCAGAGGCCCGGCGGGTCACGGGCGGCTACCGGGTGACCGGGCGCAAGCCCTTCGCGACCGGCAGCCGGGTCGCCGACCGCATCTACGGGCGCGCTGTCCTCGCCGACGGCTCCCGCCTCGCCGTACTCATCGACACCGATTGGGAGGGCGTCGTGCGGCACGACGACTGGGATGTGCTCGGCTCGAGGCTCACCGCGACAAACACCATCGAGTTTCAGAACGTGTTCGTTCCGGATTCCGCGGTGATCGTGAACCTCGGCCTCGACGACTCCGAACGCGACCCTCACCAGGTGCTGACCACGCCCGGGTTCCAGCTCTTGTTCAGCCATTGCTATCTTGCCGCGGCCGAGGGCGCCGTCGCGGCCGCCCGCGACTACACCCGCTCCGAGGCCCGGCCGTGGTTCCACTCCGAACTCGGCTCCGCGACCGAGGACCCGTTCATCATCAACCACTACGGCAGCTTCGTCGCCCGGTTGCAGGCCCTCGCGGCCGTCGTCGAGCAGGCCACCACGGCGTTGCAGTGGGCCTGGAACCGGGGCACCGCGCTCTCGTCCGCCGAGCGGGGCGGGGTGGCCGAGCAGATCGTCGCCGCCAAGATCACCGCACACCACACCGCCCTCGAGGTGACGGCCACGATCTACGACGTGATCGGCGCCCGAGCGGCCGGCACCCGATACGGTTTCGACCGCTACTGGCGTGACGTGCGCACGCACACCCTGCACGACCCGGTCGCGTGGAAAACCCATGAGCTCGGCCGCTTCTACCTCAACGACGACGCCCCGGTGCCGTCCGCCTACCGCTAGCGCCTCGTGCACACCCCCTATTCATCGTCTTCCACCAGGAGCCCCATGTCCCGCAACAGATTTCTGACCCGAGCCCTGACAGGCCTCGCCGTGCTCGGTGTCACAACCCTCACCGGCTGCAGCCTCGCCGGCGGCGGCACCGTATCCGCTGCCAGTGACGACCGAACCATCAGGCTGATCGTCACGGAGTCGGCACCGTACCAGGAGCCGACCGAGATCGCCCAGACACTGCTCGAGGCCGACGGCTGGGAGGTGAGCGTGACCTACGTCACCGACATCATCCAGCCCAACCTCGCCGTGGCGCAGGGCGAGTATGACGCCAACTTCTTCCAGCACGGCGCGTACCTGCAGCAGTTCAACACCGACAAGAACCTCGACCTGGTCGGCCTGTTCTACGAATACGGCTCGCCGGGCGGCATCTACTCCACCCAGTACGGCTCTCTCGCCGAGCTGCCCGACGGCGCGGAGATCGCGCTGCCGGTCGACCCGGCCAACAACGGCCGGGCCCTGTTTCTGCTGCGCGACGCCGGGCTGATCGAACTCGCAGACGGCGTCGACGTGATTCACGCCTCCCAGGCCAGCATCACGAGCAACCCGCACGATTTGCAGTTCGTCGAGGTCGACCAGCAGTCGCTCAAGCAAACCCTTCCCGACGTCGACGCGGCATTCTTGTTCGTGCGCCTCGCCGCGGAGTCCGGCATGACCGCGGAGAACACCCTCGCATTCGAAGAGGATGCCGACCAGATCCCGTTCCGCATCGTCGTGGCCGCCAAGCCGCAACTGGTCGGCACCGACAAGGGCCTCGCCCTGCAGGCCGCCTACCAGTCGCCCGAGGTCGCCGAGTGGTACGCCGGATATATCGGCGGAATCCTGCCGCTGCCGTGGGATGAGGACCCCACCGAGCAGCTGCCGCTGTGGCTGAACCCCTGACTCGCTCCCGCGTCGCCCCGGGGAATGCTCGGGGCGACGTTCAACCACCCCGAAACGAAAGGTTTGTCATGAATCCCCTCACCGAGGTAACAGCCGACACGGCCGCCGCCGCCGCCGCGCCTGCGCCGCGTACACCGGTCTCGTACGAGTCCCTGGCCGAGCGCTTTCGCCCGATCTTCGCCCGGATCGCCGACGGGGCCAACGCGCGGGAGCAGCAGCATCAGCTTCCGTTCGCTGAAATCCAGCTCTTGGCCGATGCCGGCTTCGGCGCCCTGCGGGTCAGCGTGGCCGAGGGCGGGTCCGGCGCCACCCTGCCGCAGCTGTTCCGGCTCCTCACCGAGCTGGCCGCCGCCGACTCCAACATTCCGCAGGCTCTGCGGGGGCACTTCGCCTTTGTGGAGGATCGTCTCGTCGCGAGCGGAACGGCCCGCTCGCTCTGGCTGGAGCGCTTCGTAGCCGGCGATCTGGTCGGAAACTCCTGGACCGAGATCGGCGCGGTCACCGTAGGTGAGGTGAACACCAAGGTCACTCCGTCGCCCGACGGCAACCCCGCAGAGTTTCGGGTGAACGGCCGGAAGTTCTATTCCACCGGGAGCATATTCGCCGATTGGGTGGACACCTATGCCCAACGCACCGACACCGGGGCGCACGTCATCGCCGTCGTCAACGCCCGGCAGTCCGGTGTGACACATGGCGACGACTGGGACGGTTTCGGTCAACGCACCACGGGCTCCGGTACGAGCACCTTCGTGGATGCCGTCGTGGCCGCCGAGAACGTCATCGATTTCAGCACCCGGTTCGCGTACCAGACCGCGTTCTACCAGGCCGTGCTGTTGGCCGTTCTGGCCGGCAGCATTCAGGCCGCGGTGCGGGAGGTCTCCACAGAGGTGCGCAACCGTACGCGCATCTTCACCCACGGCAACACCGACGCGTTCGCCACCGACCCGCAGATACTGCAGGTGGTGGGCGAGGCGTCCGCTCAGGGATTCGCTGCAGCGGCAACCCTGGAGAGTGCGGCGCAGGCGCTGCAGCACGCCCACGACGCGGCTTTCGTCGACGATGCGGGAGAGGAGAACCGTCTCAACGACCTCGCCGAGCTCGCCACCGCGCAAGCCCAGGTGGTGCTCAGCGAGCTTGCCACCCGGGCCACCTCCACGATCTTCAACGCCCTGGCCGCGTCCGGTGTCAGCACCAGCAAAAACCTCGATCGGCACTGGCGCAACGCGCGCACCGCGGCAAACCACAACCCGTGGGTGTTCAAGGCCCGCATCGTGGGCGACTACGAGGTCAACGCCACCCCGCCGGTGCGCATCTGGGCCATCGGCAATGCCCGCACGACCCCTGCTGCGCTTTAGCGGCTGACCTCGCGCCTCGACCAGCACTCCCGCTGGTCGAGGCCGAGCTTGCGAGGTCTCGATCGCTCCTTCGTCGCGCCTCGACCAACGGGTACCCGCGGATCGAGGCCCCTCCCGCGGATCGAGGCGCCGCTCCCGCTGGTCGAGGCCGAGCTTGCGAGGATCGAGACCCCGCAAGCCGACACGCACACCCACGCCGCGATGGGTAACTATCTCGTAATTTTACCTCATACTTTCTGAGCTTTTCTCGACTTTAGTTGCGATAGGTGAGATAATTGGGGCATGGACATCAACGGAGAGACATCTCCCGGCACTGTCGCTCCTGCGGGAGGCCTGTCGGGAACGAACCCGGATCAGTCACCGGGTTCAGCACCTCACACACCGTCAACTCCAACACATCTGGCCAACCGGGCCGAAGACCGGGAGCGGGCGAAGACGTATATTCCGCGCAGGGGCTTCAACGGCAAGTCCAGCATGCCAGCCCCCACCGACACGCTGAATGTGCTCCTCGACGACGCGGACGGGCTGGAGCGCAGGGTCGCTCATACCCACGCCGAGCGTGCCGCGGTCATCGACCGGGTGCGGCTCTTCGTGCTGGCGACCGCGCAGACGGGCAAG
>JAWOHA010000018.1:0-16981 GCA_046496385.1 Cryobacterium sp.
GGTGGATGCGGGGGCGTCGTGGGCCGAGATCGAGTTGCTGCTGGGCTCCGGCGCGGTGCCGCTGCGCGTCGACGGTCCCCGACCGGTGGCGACGGCCCCGCACGTCGGGGAGCTCATCGCCGTCTGGGGGCCGTGTGGGGCTCCCGGACGCACCACGCTCGCGATCAACATCGCGGCCGAGATCGCGGCTGCCGGGCACACGGTGGTGCTCGCCGACGTGGACACCTATGGTGGGTCGGTCGCCCCGAGTCTGGGCATGCTCGACGAGGCGCCGGGTTTCGCCGCGGCGTGTCGGCTCGCCGGTTCGGACAGTCTGACGGAGTCGGAAATGGAACGCATCGCGCAACGCTACAACTCGCCCCAGGGAGCGTTCTGGGTTCTCACCGGCATTTCCCGGCCGTCGCGCTGGCCCGAGTTGTCGGCCGAACGGGTCGGCCGCACGTTGGAGAGCCTGCGGCACTGGGTCGACTACGTGGTGGTCGACACCGGGTTCAATCTCGAGAGCGACGAAGAACTCTCCAGCGACCTGTTCGCCCCGCGCCGCAACGCGGCCACTCTGACCTGCCTGCGTGCGGCCGACCATGTCGTGGCCTGCGGCCTCGCCGACCCGGTGGGTATGGGCCGGTTCCTGCGCGCCTGGGTGGATCTCACCGAGGTGCTGCATGAGACGGCTGCGAGCGGAGACCGGGTGAGCGTGGTGATGAACCGGGTGCGCGCGAGCGCCGTCGGGCTGAACCCGCGCGGGCAGGTCGTCGGCGCGCTGCGCCGGTTCGGGGGCATCGACGCGCCCGTTCTGGTGCCCCACGATCAGGCCGGTGCCGACGCCGCAGTGCTCACGGGGCGCACCCTGCGTGACGCGGCGCCGAAATCCGCGGCGCGGGCCGGTATCCGCCGGTTCGTGCTCGCCGACGTGCTTCCGCGCCCCGAGCCGTTGCGGCGGCGGCGACGCCACCCGCGGGTCGCGGTCTGGCGGCGGCTTTTCCCCGCTCGAACCTGATCCTGGGCCGGGCGGTCGCTGCGCGCAGCCAGCGCCCGTAGGCTACATCTTGTGTCGACACTCAGTGATCTCGTACTTGCCCAAGGCCGCAGCAGCGCGGAAGACGTCGACTGGCTGCACATGCTGGTCGCCGACGGACAGCTTCTGGCCGACCTGGCCTTCGCCGACATCGTCGTGTGGGTGCCCTCAGAGGGCGGCAGTTTCGTTGCCGTCGCGCACGCGCGACCGTCGAGCGCGGCAACCCTCTTCTACCGCGACTTCGTGGGACAGAGCATCAAGGCGGAGTGGCGGCGGCAGGTCACCGAGGCGTTCGACACCGCGAAGATCGTGGACACCACCGCGCCGGACTGGTACGAGGAGACTCCCACCCGGGTGCGCGCCATTCCGGTGCTGCGTCGCCTGAGCGCCACCGGCTCGGCCGTGGCCCCGGTGCCGGTGGCCGTGTTGACGCTGCACACCAATCTCAGCGAAGCCCGCACGCCCAGCCGCCAGGAACTCACCTTCAACGCCTGCGCGAAAGACCTTTTCGGCATGATCGCCGCGGGAGACTTTCCCGACCTGGGCGCCCCGACCGGCCCGCGGCGTGGTGCGCCGCGGGCATCGGACGGGCTGCTGCGACTCGACGCCGACGGCATCACCACCTTCGCCAGCCCCAATGCACTGTCGGCGTTCAACCGGATGGGGTTTGCCGACGAACTGGAAGGCGAATCACTCGCCGAGGTGACCACCGGCCTGCTGACCGGTATCGCCGTGGTCGACGAGTCCCTGCCTCTGGTCGTGACCGGCCGGGCTCCCTGGCGCACCGACATTGAAGCCCGCGGCGTGACCGTCTCCCTGCGGGCCATTCCGATCCGTGACCGCGGCCAGCGCGTGGGCGCCGTGGTGCTCTCCCGTGACGTGAGCGAGCTGCGCCATCAGGAGCGTGAGCTGATCACCAAGGACGCGACGATTCGCGAAATCCACCACCGGGTCAAGAACAACCTCCAGACGGTGGCGTCGCTCCTGCGTATTCAGGCCCGCCGCACCCACTCCGACACGGCGCGGGAAGCACTGACACAGGCCATGCGCCGTGTCGCCGCGATCGCCGTCGTGCACGACACCCTGTCGGAGGGGCTGAGCCAGATCGTCGACTTCGACGCGGTCTTCGATCGGGTGCTGCTGCTGACCGTGGAGGTCGCTTCGGCGCACAACACCACCGTGCACCCGAAATCGACGGGGAGCTTCGGCACGTTGCCCAGCGCGTACGCGACACCGCTCGCTCTCGTGCTGACCGAACTGGTCACCAACGCCGTCGAGCACGGGCTCGCCGGTCGGGAGGGGGAAGTGTCGATTGTGGCCGAACGCACCGCCGAAACCCTGACCGTGCTGGTGCGAGACACCGGGGCCGGCCTGCCGGAGGGCAAGGTCGGCTCGGGCCTCGGCACCCAGATCGTACGCACCCTGATTCAGGGTGAACTGGGCGGCAACATCGACTGGCACACCATGATGGGTAGCGGCACTGAGGTGACCATCGAGATTCCGCTGCGCTTCATGCAGGAGAACTGAATCCGACGGCGACCCGATGGCCCGGGGCACAGAAAAACCAGCCGGTGTCGGCCGCAAGGCCGACACCGGCTGGTCGTCAGGTTGTGCTCGCCCGAGTTGCTGCGCTCAAGCGCTGCTTCAGGGTCAGGAGGCCCGGCGGGCCCGGGCCGCGCGGCGCTTGAGGGCGCGACGCTCGTCTTCGCTGAGGCCACCCCATACTCCGGAGTCCTGACCGGTCTCGAGGGCGTACTGCAGGCAGACCTCGGTCACGTTGCAGCGGGCGCAGACAGACTTGGCCTTCTCGATCTGGTCCACGGCGGGGCCCGTGTTGCCCACGGGAAAGAACAGTTCCGGGTCGGCGGTGAGGCAGGCTGCTTTGTCGCGCCAGTCCATAGAAATGCTCCTTTATTGCGGGGTTGCACGGCCGAATGGCCAGAGATGCGGGGTGCGCCCGGCGGGAGGAAACGGTACAGGTCTCAGCACGACAGAAAGGCGGAGACTGAACGCAGTCAGGGCAATCGATGCGAGGAGACCTACTCACGCCCCTGTGAGTGTCAACCGGGCTATGAATATCGTTGCATAATGGAAGAATCAAATCAATAGTTTCGTATGGGATTTCTCTGTGAGCGGCCATTCTGATATCGAACCGCACGTCGGTGAACCCGGCCCGGAACCTCGTCGTGCGCTCGGGCTGAGCGTGGTCACGGGTCTGCTGGCCCTGGAAGCGATCACCCTGTGGGGTTTGACGATTTGGTTGATCCTGGGGCTCCTGACCGAAGCACCCGCCTCGGTCGGGGGAGCAATCGCGATTCTGGCGCTGTGCGCGCTGGCTGCGGTGTGGGTCAGCGTCATCGCCGTGAACACGCCGCGTCGCCGCCCGTGGATTCGTGGTGCCGCGGTCACCTGGCAGCTCGTGCAGATCATGATCGCCATCGGCGCGTTTCAGGGCCTGCTCGCGCGCCCCGATGTGGGCTGGGCGCTGTTGGTGCCCTCGCTCGCGGTGATTGCGCTGCTGTTCACGCCGGCCGTGGTCGCGGCGACCAACGCTGAAACGCCCGACCAGGACTGAAACGCCCGACCAGGACTGACACGCCCGACCAGGCCTGACGCGCCCCTGCGCGCAGCCTGGTGTGGCCCCCGGACGCCCTCAGGCGGCGATGGCGAGCTTTTTGCGCAGGCTGGCGACGTGTCCGGTGGCCTTCACGTTGTAGAGCGCCAGCTGCAGGATCCCGGCCTGGTCGATCACGAAGGTGGACCGCAGGACGCCGGTGACGATCTTGCCGTAGAGGTTCTTCTCCCCGAACGCCGCATAGGCCTTGTGCACGTCGAGACCGGAATCGCTGAGCAGGGGAAAATTCACCGCGTCACGCTCCTGAAACTGCTTGAGTTTGGCGGGGGCGTCTTTGGAAATGCCCAGAACCTGGTACCCGGCCGAGGCGAGCGACCCCAGACTGTCCCGAAAGTCGCAGGCCTGCGTGGTGCAGCCGGGAGTCATGGCGGCCGGGTAGAAGTACACCACGACTTTCTTTCCCGCGAAGTCGGCCAGCGAGACCGACATGCCGTTCTGGTCGGTCAGGGTGAATGCGGGGGCCGGGTCGCCGGCCTGAAGACGCTCGTGGGTGCTCATGCGTCCACGCTAGCCTGCCGCCGGCTATCGGGCCGGTGCGAAGGTCTCCAGCAGACGCTGAAGCGAATCGATGCGCACCCGGCCGGCGTCACCGAGCTCCCCCGCCTCGACGGCCTCGGTGATCGCGCAATCCGGCGCACTCGGCAAATGGGTGCAGCCGCGCGGGCAGCGCTGGGCGATGACGGCCAGGTCGGTGAAGGCTTTGAGAATGTTGTCGGTGTTGATGTGGCCCAGGCCGAAGGACCGCACCCCGGGAGTGTCGATGACCCAGCCGCGTCCGGCATCCGTGTGCAAGCGCAACGACACCGTCGAGGATGACGTATGCCGGCCACGGCCGGTGACGGTGTTCACCACGCCGATGGCCCGGTTGGTGCCGGGCACGAGGGCGTTCACCAGGGTGGATTTGCCCACCCCGGAGTGCCCCACGAAAACGGTGTCGTGCCCCACCAGAGCGGCGGAGATCTCATCGAGCGGAATGTGGTCTTCCCGGCTTTGGAACACCGGCAGGTCGAGGCCGGCGAAATTCGCGAGGAACTCTGCCGGGTCGGCGAGGTCGGTCTTGGTGATGCACAGGATGGGGGAGACCCCGGCGTCGTAGGCGGCCACGAGGTACCGGTCCACGAGGCGGATGCGGGGCTCCGGGTTCGCGGCGGCGACCACGATGAGCATCTGGTCGGCGTTGGCCACGATCACACGCTCCACGGCGTCGGTGTCGTCGGCGCTGCGGCGCAGCAGGGTGTTGCGGTCCAGGATGCGCACGATGCGGGACAGGCTGCCCGGCGCGCCGGAGGTGTCGCCGACGATGTCGACCCGGTCACCGTTCACCACGGCGCGCTTGCGCAACTCACTGGCCCGCGCCGAGGTGACCCGGCGCTCACCGGGCAGGTTCTCGTCCAGCAGCACCGTGTAGCGACCGCGGTCCACCGAGAGGATCCGGCCGGTCAGCGCGTTCTCGTGCTGCGGCCGGGTTTTGGAGCGCGGTTTGCTGCCCTTGCGGCCGGCACGCACCCGCACACTGGACTCGTCGAACTCGGGTTCGTCATCGCCGTCAGCGTTTTCCCACCAGCTCACGCGGGGCCCGCCCCGGTTGCCAGCGCCTGCCACAGTTCCACGAACTGCGGCAGCGTCTTGGCGGTCGTCTGCACGTTCTCAATCTCGATACCCGGCACGACGAGGCCCAGCAGGGCTCCGCTGGTGGCCATGCGGTGATCGTCGTAGGTGTGCCACGCGGCGCCGTGCAGGGGGCGGGGTTCGATGCGGAGCCCGTCGGGCAGCTCCGTGACCAGCCCTCCGAGGCCGTTGATCTCGGTTGCCAGGGCCGCGAGCCGGTCCGTCTCATGATGGCGGATGTGGCCGATCCCGGTGATCGTGCTGGTGCCGTCGGCGAGGGCGGCCAGGGCGACCAGTGTCGGAGCCAGTTCGCCGGCGGCGGAGAGATCCAGGTCGACGGCGAGGATCCGCTCGCCGCCGGTCACGGTGAGGCTGTCGGCGGTGCGGGTGACGCTGGCGCCGAACAGCGGCAGCAGCTCGGCCAGGCTCGCTCCCACCTGGGTGGTCGAGGCCGGCCAGCCGGAGATCGTGACGCTGCCCCCGGTGACCAGCGCCGCGGCCAGGAACGGGGCGGCGTTGGAGAGATCGGGCTCGATGTCGATCACCGCGCCGTGGACAGCGCCCGGGGCGACGACCCATTCGCCGACGCTGGGGGTGCCGACCGTGACGCCGCGGGCGGCCAGGGTCGCGATGGTCATGTCGATGTGCGGCAGGCTGGGCAGGCGCTCGCCGGAGTGGCGCAGGTGCAGGCCTCGTTCGAACCGCGCCGCAGCCAGCAGCAGCCCCGACACGAACTGGCTTGACGCGCCGGCGTCGATGGTGACCTCGCCGCCCGCGAGGGCGCCCCGGCCGTGCACCGTGAAGGGCAACGCACCGCGGCCGTCGTCATTGATGTCGGCACCGAGTTCCCGCAGCGCCGTGATGAGGGTGGCCATGGGGCGCCGCCGGGCGCCCGCGTCACCGTCGAAAGTGGTCGGGCCGAGCGCGAGCGCGGCGAGGGCCGGCACGAAGCGCATGACCGTTCCGGCCAGGCCGCAGTCGATGGTGGTGGAACCGACCAGTTCTGCGGGGGTGATGCGCAGGTCGGGCCCGAAACCGCCGGCGCCGGGCACTTCCTCGATGGTGACGCCCAGCTGCCGCAGAGCTGCCACGCAGAGGTCGCTGTCGCGGGAGTGCAGCGGGGCGCGCAACAGCGACACACCGTCGGCGAGGGCCGAGACGACCAACTCCCGGTTGGTCAGCGATTTCGACCCGGGCAGCGAGACCGTGGCGGTGAGGGCTCCGGTGCGGGTCGGCGCCGGCCACCAGTCATCCGTTTCGGCGGGGGACATGTCGCCGTACGGATCGAACTCGGGCTTGGAATATTTGGAGATCAGCATCGGTTATGAGAATAGTCGGAGATGGCCGCAGTTGTCTGAAAAGACCCGACAGAGGGAGGTTCACGCATGGTGTCTGCAGTTCTGGAACGACCACGCCACGCCGCACAAACCGATGTTCGGGACGCCGGGCGCCCCGGCATGTTCGCACCGCTCGGCCTAGACTTGCGCGTGATGACTTTACACACACCGAGTTCAGACATACCGAGCGCAGAGATACCGAGCGCAGAGCTACCGAGTGCCGCGACGTCGGGTGCGGTCACCCCTCTGACAGACGCACCGCGAACAGATGTCGCAGACCCGGTCACGCTCACGCGGGACCTGTTCGAAGAGCAGGCGATGCCCTTCATCGACCAGTTGTATGCCGCGGCCATGCGTATGACCCGCAACCCCTCCGATGCCCAGGACCTGGTGCAGGAGACGTTCGTGAAGGCCTTCGCAGCGTTTGCCCAATTCGAGCAGGGCACCAACCTCAAAGCCTGGCTGTACCGCATTCTGACGAACACGTTCATCAACGCGTACCGCAAGAAGCAGCGGGAACCCTACCAGGGCACGATCGACGACCTGCAGGACTGGCAGCTGGGCGGCGCCGAGTCGACCACGGCCATGTCGGGGCGTTCCGCCGAGGCGGAAGCGATCGATCACCTGCCCGACAGCGCCGTGAAAGACGCCCTGCAGTCCATTCCCGAAGATTTTCGTCTCGCGGTGTACTTCGCCGACGTGGAGGGATTCTCCTACCAGGAGATCGCCGACATCATGAAAACCCCGATCGGAACCGTAATGAGTCGCCTTCACCGAGGACGGCGACTTCTGCGAGACCTGCTGGCCAGCTACGCCGTGGAACGCGGCATGAGCGCCGGACAGGCCGCGACTAGCCCGAAGAACTCTGGGAGCGCAAGCTAATGACTGACTGTGGATGCGCCAAGGCGCAAGCCGAACTGGAAGAATATCTGCACCACGAGCTGTGCTCGGAGGAAGCCGCCGACATTCAGGCGCACCTGGCCACCTGCGAAGACTGCAGCGCCGAGCACCTGGTGGGTCGCACACTGACCGAGGCCGTGCAACGGGCCTGCAAAGAGACCACTCCCGAAGACCTGCGCGACCAGGTGCTGGCACGGCTGCGGTCCCTGCAGTCCTTCCACTAGAGCTTGTGCGGAGAGTCTGAAGTTCGGCTCGCGGGGTCTCGATCCTCGCAAGCTCGGCCTCGACCAGCGAGACGGTTCCGCTGGTCGAGGCGCCATCTCGTCGGTCGTTCCCCCTCCTCTGGCGAGGCGCGACAATCTGCTGGCGAGGCCCGACAATCCGCTGGTCGAGGCGCGACGAAGGAGCGATCGAGACCGCGCACGCCGATCTCCCAACGCACCACGCAGTCGGCAGGCTAGGTCTCGATGTCGGACTGCGCCGAATCGGTGCGTTCGCGCGGCACGGCGGCAGTGACAGCACCGAGCAGGAAGACCGCGCCCGTGGGGTCGGCGACCTGGGCGAAGGACCCGAACTCGCTCTCCCGCGGGTCGAGCAGAACGCTTCCGCCGAGTTCCCTGACGCGGGCGGCGGCATCCGTCACGTCGGTCACCCCCAGGTACAGCTGCCAGGTCGCCGGCACCCCCTCCGGCAGGGTCTTCTCTGCGTCGTAGAGGCCGGCGACCATGTCGCTGCCGCTGCCGAGAGTGCTGTACCGAAAATCCGCCGTGTCGCTGAGTGGCTGCAGCTCCCAACCGAAGACGTTCGTGTAGAACGCCACCGCGTCGCTCCACCGCCGGGTGGACAGCTCGTGCCAGACCGGCGCGCCCGGCTCGTCGACCAGGCCGAAACCCGCGAACTCGAGGGGCTGCCAGAGCCCGATCGGCGCTCCGGTCGGATCGAGCAGCACGGCCATGCGTCCCATCTCCCCGACGGTCATCGGTTCGGCGAGCACCGTGGCACCGGCCGCTCGGGCGGCTGCGGCGGCCTCGTCGACATCGGTCACGGCCAGATAGGTGTGCCAGGCGTCCGGGGCGGTGCTCTCGGGCATCTGCTCGGACATGCCGGCGACGTCGTGACCGTTCTTCATGAACGTGACGTAGTTGCCGTATTCCTCGCCGGAGGTCCGTGTCGTCCAGCCGAAGAGCTCCGAATAGAAGCGTGCGGAGCGATCGGGGTCACGGGTCCAGAGGTCGACCCAGCAGGGCTCACCCGCGGGGGTGATGTCGCGAAGTGTCACGGTGTGCTCCGTCTCTCGTCTCGGCCGCCCCGATTCTCGTCGTCGAGATGACGCCGCTGGCGGATCGTCGGCTTTCCCGAACATAGTAGAACCATGCCGCGGCGACGACAATGCCGCGCGGACGGCACCCGGCCACCCGGCCACCCGGCCACCCGGCCATACGGCCAACGGCCATACGGCCAACGGCCAACGGCCGGAGAGTCACACCCCGGGGTGCGGCTCTCCGGCCGTTGGCCGTATGGTCGTGCTGTCGTGCGTTCAGGCGTTCTACAGCGTGAGCGCCTGTCGCAGCAGCTCGGTCTGCTCCATCGCGTGACGTTTGGCAGACCCGGCTGCCGGTGACGCGGATGCCGGCCGCGAGAACAGACGCACCGGGCGCGGGCCCAGCTTGTTGGTCTCGAGGTAGAAGAACGGCCACGCTCCCTGGTTCTCGGGTTCGTCCTGGACCCAGGCCAGTTCGGCTTCGGGGTACCGGTCGGCGACAACCCTGAGGTCGGCGGCGGGAAGCGGGTAGAACTGCTCCACGCGCACGAGGGCGATCTCGGGGTTCGGCTTCTTCTCCAGCTCGTTGAGCAGGTCGTAGTACAACTTGCCGGAGTGGAACAGCACCCGCTTCACGGCGGACGCGTTCTCGATCCGGGCGTCGTCGATGACCGGCTCGAACTTGCCGCTGGTGAGGTCGGCGACGGCACTCGTGGCCCCGCGCAGCCGCAGCATCGACTTCGGGGTGAAGACGATCAGCGGGCGGCGAGGGCGCATGTACGCCTGGCGGCGCAACAGGTGGAAGTACGACGCCGGCGTCGACGGGCGCGCCACGGTCATGTTGTTCTCGGCGCACAGCTGCAGGTAGCGCTCGATGCGGGCCGAGGAGTGGTCGGGGCCCTGACCTTCATAGCCGTGCGGCAGCAGCAGCACGACGGATGACCGCTGGCCCCACTTCTGCTCGGCGGAAGACACGAATTCGTCGATGATGGTCTGCGCCCCGTTGGCGAAGTCACCGAACTGGGCTTCCCAGAGCACGAGGGCGTCGGCGCGTTCCACCGAGTAGCCGTACTCGAAACCCATCGCGGCGTACTCGCTGAGCAGCGTGTCATAGATCCAGAACCGGGCCTGGTTGTCTTTGAGGTTGGCCAGCGGCAGCCATTCCTGACCGTTGGCCCGGTCGTGCAGCACCGCGTGACGCTGCACGAAGGTTCCGCGGCGGGCATCCTGGCCGGCGAAGCGCACCGGGGTGCCCTCCACCAGCAGGGAACCCAGCGCGAGCAGTTCGCCGAAGCTCCAGTCGATGTTGCCGTTGCGGCTCATGTCCAGACGCTTCTGCAGCAGCTGCTGCAGTTTGTTGTGCACGGTGAACCCGGCGGGCTTGTTGTTGAAGGCGTCGCCGATCAGGTGAATGACCGACTCCGGAACGCCGGTGGTCGCCGGTTCCCCGGCGGCGTCGGCGCGGGCCTTGGCCGCCGCTTCGACACGGGCGGCCTCGGCCATTTTTTCGGTGATGACCGGAATCGACGACGTTTGGGCTTCGTGGGTTTCCAGGAACGCCCGCTCGAGGCGATCCTGGAAGTCGCGGTGCGCGGCTTCGTACTCGTCCTGGGTGATGTCGCCACGACCGACGAGCGCCTCGGTGTACAACTTGCGCACGGAGCGCTTGGCCTCGATCAGGTTGTACATCAGCGGCTGGGTCATCGAGGGGTCGTCGCCCTCGTTGTGACCGCGGCGGCGGTAACAGATGAGGTCGATGACCACGTCTTTGTTGAATTCCTGGCGGTACGCGAACGCGAGTTCCGCGGCACGGACCACGGCCTCGGGGTCGTCCCCGTTGACGTGGAAGATCGGCGCCTGGATGGTCTTGGCGACGTCGGTGGAGTAGATCGAGGTGCGTGCGTCGCCGGGCAGGGTCGTGAAGCCGAGCTGGTTGTTCACCACGATGTGGATGGTGCCGCCGGTGCGGTAGCCGCGCAGCTGGGACATCTGCATGGTCTCGAGCACGACGCCCTGACCGGCCATCGCCGCGTCACCGTGCATAAGGATCGGCAGCGTGGAGAAGGTCCCGATGGGTTTGCGGTCCTGCTTGGCCCGCACGATGCCCTCAAGGACGCCGTCACCGGCTTCCAGGTGCGACGGGTTCGCGGCCAGCGAGACCGGAATCTCGGCGCCGTTCTCGCCACGGAACGTGCCCGTGGTGCCGAGGTGATACTTCACGTCACCGGAGCCGTGCACCGTGCGCGGGTCCTGGGTGCCCTCGAACTCGCGGAAGATCTCTCCGTAGGTCTTGCCGGCGATGTTGGTGAGCACGTTGAGGCGCCCACGGTGTGCCATGCCGATGGCGACCTCGTCCAGGCCCTGGTCGGCGGCGTTCTGCAGAATCGAGTCCAGCAGCGGAATCGTGGATTCGCCGCCCTCGAGGCTGAAACGCTTCTGGCCGACGTATTTGGTCTGCAGGAACGTCTCGAACGCTTCGGCCTGGTTGAGCTTGCCGAGGATGCGCATCTGCTCGTGATGGGTCGGCTTGACGTAGGTCTTCTCGATCTTCTCCTGCACCCACTTGCGCTGAGCGGGGTCCTGAATGTGCATGTATTCGATGCCGGTGGTGCGGCAGTAGGAGTCACGCAGCACACCGAGGATGTCGCGCAGCGGCATTTGGCGTGCGCTGCCGAAACCACCGGTGACAAACGACCGGTCCAGGTCCCAGAAGGTGAGGCCGTGGGTGGCGATGTCGAGGTCGGGGTGGGACCGCTGCATGTACTCCAACGGGTCGATGTCGGCCATCAGGTGGCCGCGCACCCGGAAGGAGTTGATCAGCTCCTGCACTCGGGCGGTCTTGTCCACCGCGCTGGCCAGGTCGACGCTGATGTCCGGCGCCCAGTGAATGGGGTCGTACGGAATGCGCAGCGCAGAGAAGATGTCCTCGTAGAAATTGTGCTGACCGATGAGCAGCTCGTGCACGATCTTGAGGAACTCGCCCGAACCGGCGCCCTGGATGACACGGTGGTCGTAGGTGCTCGTGAGGGTGATCGTCTTCGAGATGGCCAGGCCGGTGAGCGTCTTGAGGCTCGCGCCCTGAAACTCAGCCGGGTAATCCAGCGCCCCGGCGCCGACGATGCAGCCCTGGCCCTTCATCAGGCGCGGCACAGAGTGCACGGTGCCGATCCCGCCCGGGTTGGTGAGGGACAACGTGGCGCCGGCGAAGTCGTCGGCGGTGAGCTTGTTGTTGCGGGCCCGGGCGACGAGGTCTTCGTATGCGGTCAGGAACTCACCGAACGACATGGTGTCTGCACGCTTGATGGCCGGGACCAGTAGCGCCCGGGTGCCGTCGGGCTTGGGCATGTCGATGGCCAGGCCCATGCCCACATGGGCGGGGGCGATCACGGACGGCTTGCCGTTCACCTCGTCGTAGTACACGTTCTGGCTGGGGAACATCTTGAGCGCCCGGATCAGGGCCCAGCCGATGAGGTGCGTGAAACTGACCTTGCCACCGCGGGCGCGCTTGAGGTGGTTGTTGATCACGATGCGGTTGTCGATGAGCAGCTTCGCGGGAATGGTACGCACACTCGTGGCCGTCGGCACGGTCAGGCTCGCCGCCATATTGGTGGCCAGAGACTTCGCCATTCCGCGCAGCGGCGACACGACGTCTTGCGCGACGGCGACCGGCTCCGAGGAGACGACGGCCTGCGGGCTGGTGATGGGGGCATCCGCCGGGACCGGTTTGGGCTTGGCGGCCGTCGACGTGGTGCGGGCCGTGGGCTGGTTCTCGGTAACCGGCGCGGTCACGGTTCCCGAGGCGGGTGCGGCCGTGGGGGCGCCGGCGGCGGGCTCGGCGGCGGCGGGCTCGGACATGACGACCGGTGCGGCCGCGGCCGCGGCTGCGGCGACGGCCTGTCCGGCGGCGCTGGTGGGCTGCACCGGATCGCTGGCTGTCTGACGGTAGCTTTCGAGCACCGGCCACCAGGATTCGTCAACCGAGTGCTTGTCGACGAGGTACCTTTCGTACAGCTCATCGACGAGCCACTCGTTTGCCCCGAATTCTCCCGAGGCCGTCTCATCGGAAGTACCACCGGTTACCTGGCTTGACACCGCCCGATCACCCACTTTCTGCGTTGATTTTGGATGCCACGACGGTCAAACCCGCCGGGTTGGTCTGCACGACCAGCCTAATCCCATCGGAACAGGCCGGGGTTACTTGCGCGGGGGGCTAACTTTATTTGTATGCAGTTTTATGGAATGAATCCCAGCCACGACCTGACCTACTCCGACGTATTCCTGGTTCCCGCACAATCCGCCGTGACCAGCAGGCTTGATGTGTCGCTGGCCCCGAGCGACGGCAGCGGGGCGAGCATCCCGATCGTGTCGGCGAACATGAATTCGGTGACCGGTCCGAGACTCGCGGCGACTCTGGCCCGACGTGGCGGCCTCGGCGTGTTGCCGCAGGACATGCACCTGCAAGACCTCGATGCCGGCATCCGCTGGGTGAAGGCACAGTCCGTGCGTTTCGACACGCCGTTCAGCTTCGGGCCCGACGACACGGTGCAGACCGCGCTCGAACACGTTCCGCCGGTGAACGGGCAGGGCATCGTCATCCACGACTCCCGGGGCGAGTACCTCGGCTGCATCGTTGCGTCCCGGCTGGCCCGGGCGTTGCCTGACGCGCTGCTGGGGGATCTGCTGCACGGCACGCTCACCGCGCTGGACGCCGATGACATCGACGGCCCCCGCGGCGCCTTCGACGTGATGACGGCGGCCGATCTCGACTTCGCGCCCGTGCTGCACCACGGGGTGGTCGTGGGAACGCTCAGCCGCAAGAGCGCGCTGCGATCGACCCTTTATCAGCCCGCGGTCGACGCGCGGGGCCGGCTGCGGGTCGCGGCGGCCATCGGGATCAACGGTGATGTCGCGGCCAAAGCGCGAGCCCTCGCCGCCGCCGGAGTGGACATGCTCGTGATCGACACCGCGCACGGCCACCAGGACGGCATGATGCGCGCGCTGCGCACGGTGGCGGACCTGAATCTGGGTCTGCCCATCGTGGCCGGCAACGTGGTGACCGCCGACGCGGTGGCTGACCTCGTGTCTGCGGGCGCCAGCATCGTCAAGGTCGGGGTGGGGCCGGGCGCCATGTGCACCACCCGCATGATGACGGCCGTGGGGCGGCCGCAATTCTCGGCGGTGCTGGAAACGGCCGCCGCCGCCCACGAGCTCGGCGCGCATGTCTGGGCCGATGGCGGCGTGCGCTACCCCCGTGACGTGGCCCTCGCCCTCGCCGCCGGCGCCTCCTCGGTGATGATCGGTTCCTGGTTCGCCGGCACGGCCGAGGCCCCGGGCACCCTGAACACCGATGCCCACGGCGCGCTCTACAAGGAAAGCTGGGGGATGGCCTCGACCAAGGCCGTGCAGGAGCGATTCGACCGTCTCGATCCCTACGAGCTGGCCCGCAAGACCCTGTTCGCGGAGGGGATCTCCAGCTCGAAGATCTACCTGGACCCGCTGCGTCCCTCGGTGGAAGACCTGCTCGACATGATCACCTCAGGCGTGCGCAGCTCGTTCACCTACGCCGGGGCGACGACGGTGGCGGATTTTCACTCCCGTGCGCTGGTGGGGCTGCAGTCCGCCGCCGGCTACGAGGAGGGTAAGGCGCTTCCCGTCTCCTGGTGAGCGGTGCCGGGGCGGCATCACGGTCAGGGCGGTATAGTTGGGGAAATAATGGATGACCCCCCGCCTGCGTATCGAACCCCCGAAACAACGTGCCGATACCGGTCGAACGCCTCTGCTGCTGTGACCGGTTTCCGCACCCACGCCGCCCGGGATGGTGAGCCCCGTGTCTGAGTGGCTCATGCTCGGCTTCGGCCTGATCCTCACGATCGGCACCGGACTGTTCGTGGCCAGTGAATTCGCACTGGTCAACCTCGACCGCTCCGATCTTGAAGCCCGCCGGGACCGCGGTGAAACCCGCCTCGGTATGACCATCGCGGCGTTGAAGATCACCTCCACGCACCTCTCCAGCGCGCAGCTGGGGATCACCCTCACCACCCTGCTGACCGGGTACACCATGGAGCCGGCGCTCAGCAGCCTGCTGCGCGGCCCGCTCACCGCTGTGGGTGTGCCCGGTGCGGTGCTGGCGGTCGTGGCGACGACCCTCGCGATCGTCCTGGCCACCCTCGTGTCGATGATTGTCGGCGAGCTGGTTCCGAAGAACTTCGCGCTGGCCCTGCCGATCGCCACCGCCAAGCTGGTCGTGCCGTTCCAGAGCGGCTTCACCGCGGTGTTCAAACCGGCCGTGCTGCTGCTCAACGGCAGCGCCAACGGCATTCTGCGCAGTGTCGGCATCGAACCCAAAGAAGAACTCTCCGGGGCGCGCACGGCCGAGGAGCTCTCCTCCCTGGTGCGGCGATCGGCGAGCGCCGGACTGCTGGAAAAAGACACCGCCACGTTGCTCAACCGCACCCTGCTGTTCTCCGGCCACACCGCCTCCGACGTGATGACCCCCCGACCCCGGGTGGCAAGCCTGCAGCGCACCGATTCCGCGCAGGATGTGATCGATCTGACCCGCAGCACCGGCCACTCGCGGTTCCCCGTCATCGACGAGAGCGTGGATGACGTCGTCGGCATCGTGCACGTGAAGCAGGCCATGGCCGTTCCTCGCACCAGGCGGGCGGACGTGCCGGTGTCCGCCCTGCAGACCGACCCGCTGCGGGTGCCCGAAACGATGAACCTCGACACGTTGCTCAGTGAACTGCGCGGGCGCGGCTACCAGATGGCGATCATCGTCGACGAATACGGTGGCACCGCCGGCGTCGCCACCCTCGAAGACCTCGTCGAGGAACTGGTCGGAGAGGTCGCCGACGAGCACGACCGGGCCCGAGCCGGTGTCGTGCGGTCCCCGCTGTCGATTGCCTTCCCCGGCCTGTTCCGGCCCGACGAGCTGCTGGAACGCACCGGACTGAGCGTGCCCGACGACGGCCCCTACGAGACGGTGGCCGGCCTGGTGATGAGCCGGCTCGGACGCCTGCCCGTCGTCGGCGATGCCGTCGCGCTCGAGGACGGTGTGCTCACCGTGGAACGCCTGGACGGGCGCAGAATCGACCGGTTGCGCTACACGCCGCTGAGGTCGCCCGCGACACCCGACCAACCCTCCGGTCCCGGCCGCAAGCCCGCCGGCGAACCCCACACGAAAGCCGACCGCACCGCCGTGAGCACTGTCCTGAGCACCTCCGTGAGTACCGCCGTGAGCAAACGATGAACGACTGGGCGGGACTGGCCTGGCTGGTGGTGTTGCTGGCGGCCAACGCCTTCTTCGTGGGGGCGGAGTTCGCGGTCATTTCGGCGCGCCGTTCCCAGATCGAGCCGCTGGCCGAGGAGGGCAAACGCAGCGCGAAGACCGCACTGTGGGCGATGGAGCACGCCACCCAGATGCTCGCCACCAGCCAGCTGGGCATCACGGTGTGCTCCCTGCTCATCCTCAACGTCTCCGAACCGGCCATCCACCACCTGCTGGAAGGCCCTCTCGCCCTGACCGGCCTGCCCGCCGGGGTGATCAGCACCATCGCGTTCGCCGTGGCCCTGCTGATCGTGTCGTACCTGCACGTGGTCTTCGGCGAGATGGTGCCCAAGAACCTGTCGTTCTCGGTGCCGGACCGGGCTGTGCTGCTGCTCGCACCGCCGCTGGTGTTCGTCAGCCGGGTGTTCCACCCGGTGATCGTGGCCTTGAACGCCACCGCCAACGGGGTGTTGCGCCTGTTCGGTGTGCATCCCAAGAACGAGGCCACCAGCGCCTATACCCTCGACGAGGTCGCGACCATCGTGACCCAGTCCACCCGAGAGGGGGTGCTGCAGGACGGCACCGGTGCGCTCAACGCCACGTTCGAGTTCACCACCCGCAAGGTCAAAGACATCGCGGTGAGCCTGGCGGACCTGATTTCCATTCCTGAGACGGCGACCCCGGCCGATGTGGAGCGTGCCGTGACCCGGTACGGGTTCTCCCGTTACGTGGTCGTCAGTCCCAGCGGCGACCCGACCGGTTTCGTGCACCTCAAAGACATCATCGACCTGGATTCCGGCACCGCTGCGGCTGCCGGCGCCCAGACGGGGACGTTCTGGGAGGCCATCCCGGCCAAACGCATCCGTCGTCTGGTGTCATTTTTCGAGGAGACCGATCTGGAAGACGCGCTCGCCAGCATGCGCCGCTCCGGCGCGCACGTGGCCCGGTCGTTCACGGC
>JAWOHA010000020.1:0-2819 GCA_046496385.1 Cryobacterium sp.
CGGGAACGGACAGATCCACGATCAAATGTTTCGTCATAGTAAATTATTATTTCATACCTAACAATTACGTCTGTGCTGACACTAGTGTTTTTCATAATCTTCAGCACCGTCGGAGCCCCGTCCGGCCTCAAAGACAAGGTTTCGAGAATGACTGTTTCGAGAACGACCCTTGACGAGCACCACGCCAGTGACGAGCACCACGGCATCGACACGTCCACCGCCGTCTTGAACGCACGCCCCCGGATTACCGAGGTTGAGACCCACGGCATCGACACGATTCCGCATCGGGACCGAACGTCAACCTGGGTTGACCTGTTGCGAATCCAGTTCGGTGGAGCCAACACGTTCGCCACCGTTCTCCTCGGCACCTTCCCCATCGTCCTCGGCCTCTCCTTCTGGCAGGCCGTGCTCGCCGTCATAGCCGGCGTGCTCGTCGGCACCGTGTTCCTCATGCCGATGGGGCTCTTCGGACCCCGCACCGGCACCAACAACGCCGCGTCCTCCGGAGCGTTCTTTGGAGTGCGCGGTCGTGTCATCGGCTCTTTGCTGTCTCTGCTCACCGCCATTGCCTTCTACTCGATCTCCGTCTGGGTGAGTGGTGACGCCCTCGTCGGCGGGCTCAACCGCCTCGCCGGCGTCGAAGACTCCGTTGGCCTGCGCACGATCGTGTACGCCATCATCGGCCTGCTCGTCATCGTCGTCGTCGTGTACGGGTTCCAGTTCATGCTGCTGGTGAACAAGACCGCGGTCATCGCGAACACCGCGCTCATCCTGCTCGCCTTCCTCGCCTTCTCCGGCACCTTCGACGCCGGCTACAACCCCGGCCCCGACGCCCTCGCCCTCGGTGGCTTCTGGCCGACCTTCGTTGCCTCGGCGCTCATCGTGATGTCGAACCCCATTTCCTTCGGTGCCTTCCTCGGCGACTGGTCGCGCTACATCCCCCAGTCCACACCGACCCGGAAGATCCTGCTCGCCACGTTCCTCGGCCAGGCCCTCACCCTCATTCCGTTCCTCTTCGGTGCGGCCACCGCCACCATCGTGGCCGGACAGGAAGACTACGTCTTCGCGCTCATTCAGGCCTCGCCCATTTGGTATGCGGTGCTTCTGATGGCGGTGGCCTTCATCGGCGGCCTTTCCACGGGCACCACGTGTCTCTACGGCACCGGCCTCGACTTCTCCTCTGTCGTGCCGCGGTTCAGCCGGGTACAGGCCACCATCACTATCGGCGTGCTCGCGTTCCTGTTCATTCTCACCGGACGGCTCTTCTTCGACCTGCTCGGCGCCGTGAATGCGTTCATCGGCGCGATCATCGTGACCACCACCCCGTGGATGGTCATCATGGCCATCGGCTTCATCGTTCGGCGCGGTCACTTCAGCCCGCGCGACCTGCAGGTGTTCAACAAGGGAGAAATCGGCGGAGCCTACTGGTTCAACGCCGGAGTCAACTGGCGCGGAATCACGGCCTGGGTCGGCGGCGCCGGGGTCGGCTTGCTCTTCGCAAACTTTCCGCCGGTGATCGTGGGACCGCTCAGCGGTCTCGGCGGCGGCATGGACCTGAGCCTTGTCACCGCGGTCGCGTCGGCCGCGGTGCTGTATCTGGGCGCGCTCTGGATCTTCCCCGAACCCCGCTCCGTCTTCGGTGCAGACGGCCCGCGTCTCGTGTCGACATCTGACGCTCCGCTTCAGAAGATCGTGACCGACCACTCCTCCATCGCAGCCCAGGTTCACGCCAGGGCCGCAGCGCGCGTGCCCTCATGAACCGCGTCGACGGCCGCACAGACACGGTGGCGGAGCGGGAATCCATCGTGTTGGAAAGACGAGACGGCACGTGGCTCCGCGTCCATGAACACCTGTCAGCAAGGACAAGAATATGACCGGCATTGACCATCCCACGCGGGCCGCACAGCGTCCCGTCGCTCTGGTGACCGGAGCGGCGCGCGGCCTCGGCGCCGCCGTCGCCCAAGCCCTCGACGACGCCGGCTGGGCTGTTGCCGGCCTCGACCTGGCTCCCTGTGCGACCACGCTGAGCCTGCAGGGCGACGTCACCGATGCGGCCGCCGTGGCGCATGCCGTGAGTGCCGTCGAACGTGACCTCGGCCCCATCGACGCTCTGGTGACCGTAGCCGGCATTTATGAACAGGCCCCCATCGACGACATCACCGATGCCCGGTGGGAACGCATTCTGGCCGTCAACGTCGGCGGCACCATCAACGCCTGCTCTGCGGTGCTCCCGTTCATGCTCGCCCGCGGGGCGGGGGCGATCGTCACCATCTCCTCGGACCTGGGCGTGGGCGGCAGCCAGGGCGATGTGCACTACTCGGCGACCAAGGGCGCGATCGTGGGCTTCTCCCGCAGTCTCGCCCGCGAACTCATCACCGACGGCATCGTCGTGAACACCGTCGCACCCGGCGCCGCCGACACCGCCATGCTCGCGGCGGATTCTCCCTGGCGAGCCGACAGCTTCTTGCAGACGCTGCCGATCCCCCGGCTGGTGCGGCCCGACGAGATCGCCGGCGCCGTGCTGTTTCTGCTCGAGGCCGGCGGCAGCATGGTCGGCCAACTCATCTCCCCCAACTCTGGAGCGACGATCTGATGCCTGACTCCCCCGCGCTGTCGCGCGTTCTCTCACCGGCGCCTGCACCCCGCGTGGCGCTGGTCGACCTGGTCGATCCTGATTTCGCCGAACAGGTTGTCGCGCGCCTGGTCGCCGAGGGAATGCGCGTTGCTGTCATCGGTGACCCGATTCCCGGCGCCCACCTGGTCCTGGCCCGTTTCCCGGGCCCGGTTGCGGCAGATCCGGCCGCCGCCGTCGCCCACAT
>JAWOHA010000024.1:0-5823 GCA_046496385.1 Cryobacterium sp.
GACGATGGCATTGCCGCCGTAGAAGCGTGTCGTCGCGTCGAACAAGTGCATCGACCCGCCGCGTCCCCGGCAGCACCCCTGCTCCATGCCGAACATCTCCGCCAGGATCGCCCCCGCGGGCACCCCGCGCAGCAACGCATGTCCGTGTTCCCGGTACGTGGCCACCACGGCGTCTTCGGGTTGCAGCGTGGCCATGATCCCGGCGGCGACCGCCTCCTCGCCGATATACAGGTGCATGAAGCCGCGAATCCTGGCGGCGCTGTACAGCTCGACGCATTTCTCCTCGAAACGGCGCACCCTCACCATCTGCAGCAGCAGAAAACGAGAGTGCTCGTCAGCGGCTGCCGCGCCGGGTGTCGCCGCGGCGGCGGTCACCGGTGCCCCTCGACCATGGAGGTGTCACCTTCGGGAAGCCCGAGTGCACGGGCCCTCAGCAACCGCCGGAGAATCTTTCCACTGCGGGTCTTGGGCAGTTCGTCCAGAAACTGCAGCTCCCGCGGAGCGACGGCGGCCCCCAGCCGTTTGCGGGTGAAGCCGATGATCTCCAGGCGCAGGGCGTCGGAGGGCTCCCACCCCGGGCGCAGCCCCACGAACGCCTTCACCACCTGACCGGCCACCGGGTCGGGGATCCCGATCACTCCGGCCTCAGCGACCGCCGGGTGCTCCATCAGGGAACTCTCCACTTCGAAGGGTCCGATCAGATGCCCCGAGGACTTGATCACGTCGTCGCCCCGGCCCACGAACCAGTAGTACCCCTCGGAATCACGTTTCGCGAGGTCGCCGGTGAGGTACCAGCCGCCCACGAAACACCTCGTGTACCTCTCGTCCTCGTTCAGGTACCCGCGGAACATGGACGGCCAACCGGGCTCCAGGGCCAGCTCGCCCACGGCATCCGTCTCGGTCACCAGAACGGCGGCGCCGTCGCGCACGACGGGTTGCCCTTCATCGTCCCGTTGCACGAGGGCGGCGCGAACCCCGGGTAACGGCCGCCCCATGGAACCGGGCCGGATGGGTGTCGCGGCATAGTTGGCGATCATGATTCCGCCGGTCTCGGTCTGCCACCAGTTGTCGTGCACCGCCTGGCCGAAAGCCTCTTCGCCCCAGACCACGACCTCGGGGTTGAGCGGTTCGCCCACGCTGGCGACGAAGCGCAGGGCCGACAGGTCATGCGCGGCAGCCCGTTCCGTGCCCGCCTTCATCAGCATCCGCAGCGCCGTCGGTGCGGTGTACCAGACCGACACCCGCTGCTCGGCGAGGATGCGGTACCACCGGTCGACGTCGATCTCTTCCTCGTCGACGATGACCGTGACGCCGTGGACGAGGGGCGCGATGATGCCGTACGACGTACCCGTGACCCAGCCGGGATCCGCAGTGCACCAGTAAATATCGTCGGGGTGCAGGTCAAGCGCGAATCGTCCCGTGGCGTAGTGGGCCGTGACGGCGTCGTGCACGTGGATCGCCCCTTTCGGGGTGCCCGTGGTGCCGCTCGTGAAGTGCAGCAGCGCCATGTCCTCACGATGGGTCGTGGCGATCAGCCCATAGGGAGCAGCCGCACTCATCAGCGCGGCCAGATCGAGCGTTCCCGGTTCGGGATCACCATCGGCATCGACCAGGAGGATGTGCTGCAGGGTGGGAAGAGTCGCCCGAATCTGGGCGATCTTCTTGCGATAGAGCGCCCGTGTTGTGAGAAGAACGCGGCCGGAACCGAGCTGCATACGCTGGCGCACCGGCTCCGGCCCGAAGGCAGCGAACAGCGGGCAGAACACGCTGGCGTTCTTGAACGTGCCCAGAACAGCCACATAAAGCTCCGGACAGCGCCCAATCAGGGAAAAGACACGGTCCTCGCGTTCAACTCCCAGGTCACGCAGCACGCTCGCGAACCGTCCGCTCTGCTCGGCCAGCTGCCGGTACGTGAGGGAATGCGCGGTGCCGTCCGCCCGAATGAATCGCAGGGCCTCGACGTGGGCGCGGGGGCCGGCCGCATGCCGGTCCACGGCTTCGTGCGCGATGTTCAGGCCGCGACCACCCGGCAGACCCGACAGCTCCCGACGAGCCTGGTCCCAGCTGAATTCAGCGCAGGCGGCGTCGTAGTCGGTGAGGTTGGGCGTGATCTGAAAGGACTCGACACTCTTCTGGATGACGGGCCATCCGGTGGCGGTTTCTGATCCAGTTTTCATTCGATCATTAGACACCTCGCTGCATGGTCTGGATAGGGGCAGCGAGAGCCCTTTCGAGGGGTGACCGGCCCGTCGGGCAGCGGCCCCCGCGACCGAACCGGCGTGACAGAACAGAACAGGTGCACGCCGGCCGGGCCCCGGATCGACCGCACAAAAACACCACGTCCCTCACCGTTCCCGGTGAGGGACGTGGTCCGTCGCTGCGTGTCACCCGACTGATCGAACGACCATCCGGTGGCCTGCCATACCTTGAAGCGGAACTCCACCGCGTTCCGTCACGAAAAGACGCGTGGAGCCCTGCAGAATGTGGCTATTTCAGGACAATCATCCGGCAGAGTCCGCCGGGCCAATAACCTCGGGACAGCCGACGTTCTTGGTGACTCTGTCGGGTGCGCACGATCCTCATTCAACGCCACAGTGGGTGGCCCCCACGGGACACAGCACAGCTCCCACAAAGCGCTAACTCGGAAAAGAGGTGCTTCGCCTCGTAGCGAAGGACTTACCTGGTCGCGGTCGTGTTCGCGCAGTGTTCAACGCAGCGGTCAGGAGCGCATCCGAATCCTGCTGCGCTTCAAGGTCGTTCAGGCGGGTATCGAATTCGTCCAGCGTCGCGTCTGCGTCAAGCACCTTGAGCTGCTCCGTTCGCAAGTCGCAGTCGAGAGGGTAGACCTCTCCGAAGATGCTCATCGCCTCTGCGAGAAGGTTGGCCCACGGCCACCCCAGCAGATGACCGATCGCATTCTGAGCTAGCGGAGCAGTGTCACCGCCCCAGTACCGGAAGTACGAGTCGAACCCACCAGATTGCACCTCTTGACGAAGGTCACAGATGGCCAGTACTTGTCGCTCCATCGGCATCAGCCGGTCACGTTCCCCGTCCGCCACTTCAAAATGGAAGTCCCAGACACTTCTCACTGGCGCCTTCTTGCGGAATCCGAACAATGAGACACCTCAGCCTGTGCGTCGTTGGAGAGAACGGG
The DNA here is from genome assembly GCA_046496385.1 of Cryobacterium sp. Lineage (GTDB taxonomy): Bacteria > Actinomycetota > Actinomycetes > Actinomycetales > Microbacteriaceae > Cryobacterium. The sequence goes on from JAWOHA010000024.1 coordinate 3,155, forward strand.
GCAAAAGGACGCCCTGCTGCAGGCCGATCTGGCCAGGTGAGGATTACTGTACGACCTGACGTCGCCTCAAGTCCAGAACTCCCGCACCTGGTTTCAGGAGCAGGTCAGCACCTCGTCCCAGACCTCCCTCCGCTCCTTCGGTGCGACCCAGGACGACTGCGGCTACACGTTGAAGCGGAACTCCACCGCATCGCCGTCCTGCTCTGCGTCATCAACATGCCTCTCGCTTGCGCCCAGTTGTAGTCACGGACGAAACCCACGAAGTCCAAGACCGTAGTCAGTGGTTGCTTGCCTGAGGTGAGCTGCCGGGGTACTTGGCCTCGTAGGCAGCGTCGATCGCGGTTTCGTTGGCGGTACCGGCATCTTCGAACGTGACGACAATGAACGTGCCGATGACACGAATACGTCCGGCATTCTGGCCCCCAGGCGCACGGCCGCTACGAGCCCACTGCAACACGGCGGCTATGGATCGGAACTAGCGGGTGCAGAGGGCCGCGCGACGGTCCGTGAGCGTCGCTATGCGGAGGCTCTCAGGGGCTCGAGCGCGGCTAGGACAAGGTCAAGGCCGAAGATGAACTCCTCCGCCGGGTCGAAGCCGGCAGCGACGAGCGCCGCGGCGGACTCGTTGAGGTAGGGGAACTCGTCGGGGAGAAGCTGCGGCAGGTACACGTTCGTGGTGATATCGGCGAGCTCATCGGCGGTGTCGAACGGCAGGCCGGCTTCATGCAGCGCGAAACCGTAGACATAGCTGTCGAGCAACCAGTTGGCGTGCGTCGCCATCAAGACCGGGAAGCCCGCCTTCCGCAGGCAGGCGGTGACCGCTTCGTGGTGACGGAGGTTCGCAGGTCCCGGCGATGTCCGCGACTCCAGCAGGCCGATCGCCCACGAGTGGCGTGCGAGAACCTGTCGGGCGGATACCGCCCGCCGTCGCATCGCCGATTGCCAGTCGGTCTCTTCGGGCGGGAGTTCGATCTCCTCGAACACGATGTCGATCATGGCGTCCAGCAATTCCTCTTTGCTCGCCACGTAGTGGTACAGCGACATCGCGCCCGCGCCGAGCGCGCCAGCCAGCCGGCGCATGCTCAGCCCGTCAACCCCCTCGCGGTCGGCGAGCCGGCTCGCCTCGACCACCACCCGCTGCTTGCTCAGCCCCGCGTCTGACGCGACCTGGCGTTGTTCCCTAGCAGACACGGGTCTCCTCGCTTTCTCGAACCTCTTGACAATCGTACAGCGTACGTCCATAGTACGTCGTACGACGTACGACGTACGACGTACGAACCAGAACCGCCGCCACTCCGGCGGACGGACCGCTCCTCTCGAAAGAAGAACCGATGACCATCCGAACGAACACCCCGAGCCTGCTCGACAACCCGCCGATCCCCGTACAGGCCAAGCTCGCAGCAGCCTGGACCAGCTTCATGTTCTTCTACATCTACGTCGACTACTTCCACCTCTACAAGCCCGGCACCCTCGACGACATCCTGGGTGGCACCGTCTATGTATTCGACATCACCGGGCCATTGTTGACCATCTTCGTCGCGCTCGTCGGGATCCCGGCCCTGATGGTGTGGCTCTCCATGACGCTGCCCGCCCGTGTGAACCGCGCCACGAACCTCGTCGTGGCATCGCTTTACGTCCCCGTCACGGTGTTCAACGCGGCCTCGACGAACTGGGAATGGGCCTCCTTCTACGCCCTCTCCATCGGAATCGAGGTGCTGATCCTGGCCTTCATCCTGCGCTCCGCCGGGACCTGGCCTCGAACCCCCGCCGTCCCAGTCGGTCCTGCGACGACCGACCTTCGACAGCAGGTATCCGAGTAAACGCGCCTCGGAAAGTCCTACTGCGTGAAGCCCGCCGCCGCGGACACCGGGCCGACCGCGACCAGCGCTCTACCCAAGGTGCCGCCAGAAGGACTTTCGTCTTCTTACCGCTTGGTCCCTTCCGCGGAACCCGCACCGACCTCACATGTGACAGCCGCTACTCGCTAGAGCTACTCACCCACGAGATCAGGGCAACTGTCGCCGGAACGGACAACTGATGCCGGTGTGCCGGCAACAGTTGTCCGAACCGGGAACAGTTGCGGTCGGTCGACGGAGCGGGCTACACGTTGAAGCGGAACTCCACCGCATTCCGAAGTCGAATCACCGGTACCGCGAGCGTCACATGCGTTGCCAGTTCGCACACGGTTTAGTCGAGCCCCGTCGTGTTGTCTCGCACGGGGGCATCGTGTCGGGTGGCTCGGGGTCCGCCCACTCGTCACAATCATCCGAGGCAACAGATTCATGCGCCTGCGACCACAGCCGCGTGGCTGGCTCATAGGTGTTCATGAACATTTCGCAATCGCAACAACACGCGCCCATCGCTGAGAGCCGCGCAAGCAGTTCCGTGGCGCTTGGGGCAACACTATCTCGATATTGCACTGCGAACCGGTGGGTGCCGTCGCACCCAAACTCGCCGACTTGGCGAGCCACGAAGCAGACGAGACACTCGCCGGCCGTGGGAGTCATGAGCGTCGAGGCGGCATCGTGAAGGATCCGCTCGGCCCGTTCGGTGATCGATATGCGTTCCATACGGAAACCCTGCTACGAACCTCTGACATCGAAATTCGACCACGTTCCGAGAGTGAGAAACCATTGGAACGGCACCACTTCTTCCCGGTATCCGAGGTA
>JAWOHA010000045.1:0-3249 GCA_046496385.1 Cryobacterium sp.
GATATTCGTAACCGCCCAAAATATGCAAAAAAATCTTGTTATTTCATCGGTTTATGAGTATGACGGCCGCGCGTTTTCGCGAACGGTCAAAGACAGCCCCTGGAAATACCGCATTGTCGAACCCCCGCAGGGGCGACCCGTCCTGCTGGGTCAACTGCATATCAGCCAAAACCCCTTTTCCGGCGCCGTGATGCAGCTGCAGTGGAACGCATCAGACTACCAGCCGGCGGAACAAATTCTGCCGTCAGCCCCCTTAAACCTTCTGGGGGCCTGCGGCGTCCTGTCTGTAGACGGGGCGCCGTTTGGCGTGTGCGGCTTTCTACGTCACCTGCGCGCATCTGTCACAGGCACAGGATAGGCTCAATTCAGCACAACCGATGGAGGAGGCTGGTATGGCCCGAATAGGCGAAAGCGCCGACCTGCTCAAGTGTTCTTTCTGCGGAAAGAGTCAGAAGCAGGTGCAGCAGCTCATTGCCGGCCCCGGCGTGTACATCTGCGACGAGTGCGTCGAACTGTGCAACGAGATCATTGAAGAGCGCCTCGCTGAGGCCGGCACCGAAGAGGCGACGAACGAGTTTGACCTGCCTAAGCCGAAGGAGATCTTCGGTTTTCTGGAAGAGTACGTGATCGGTCAGGAAGCGGCCAAACGTGCCCTCGCCGTGGCCGTCTACAACCACTACAAGCGCGTTCGCTCACGTTCCGCCCTCACCGCTGCCGAGGCCATCCACGACGATGTCGAAATCGCCAAATCCAACATTCTTCTGATCGGCCCGACCGGGTGCGGCAAGACGTACCTGGCGCAGACCCTCGCCAAACGCCTCAATGTGCCCTTTGCCGTCGCCGACGCCACCGCACTGACCGAGGCCGGCTACGTGGGTGAAGACGTCGAGAACATTCTGCTCAAGCTGATCCAGGCCGCTGACTACGATGTGAAACGCGCCGAAACCGGCATCATCTACATCGACGAGATTGACAAGATCGCCCGCAAGGCCGAGAACCCGTCGATCACCCGGGACGTGTCCGGTGAAGGCGTGCAGCAGGCCCTGCTGAAAATTCTGGAGGGCACCACGGCCTCTGTTCCCCCGCAGGGCGGCCGCAAGCATCCTCACCAGGAATTCATTCAGGTGGACACGACCAATGTGCTCTTCATCGTGGCCGGCGCGTTCGCCGGGCTTGAAGAGATCATCTCGTCGCGGGCCGGGAAGAAGGGCATCGGTTTCGGCGCCCCCCTGCACAGCAAGGGCGACGATGTGAACGTCTTCAGCGAGGTGCTGCCCGAAGACCTGCACAAGTTCGGGTTGATCCCCGAATTCATCGGTCGTCTGCCCGTTGTGACGACCGTCACGCAGTTGGACCAGTCCGCCCTGATGCAGATTCTGACCGTGCCCAAGAACGCCCTGGTGCGTCAGTACCAGCGTATGTTCGAGATCGACGGCGTCGACCTCGAATTCGAGCAGCCCGCCCTTGAGGCCATCGCTGATCTGGCCGTGCTGCGCAAGACCGGCGCCCGTGGGTTGCGCGCCATCCTCGAAGAGGTCCTCGGGCCGGTCATGTTCGAGGTGCCTTCCAGTGCCGACGTGGCCCGAGTCATCATCACCCGGGCATCGGTGCTGGAGAACGCCGCACCGACCATGATCCTGCATTCGGCGCAGCACCAGGAGAAGTCCGCCTAACGCGCCGACCGCAACCCCCGGCAGGGCCGGGCAGGGCCGGGCAGGGCCGGTCAGACCCGGACAGGGCCGGTCAGGGCCGGGCAGGGCCGGTCGGGGGCCCCGCTACCTCGGTCAGGGCTGCACGGGGTCGGCCAGCGCCCGGCGGGTGAGTAGTGGGGTGATCAGGGCGTCGCGGCCGCGAAAGTCGCGGTACGCGGCGAGCGGGTCCTTGCTGCCGCCCACGCCGAGGAGCAGGGAGCGGAACCGGTCCCCGTTGGCCCGGGTCAGGCCGCCGTTCTCACCGAACCAGTCCACGGTGTCGGCATCCAGAACCTCACTCCAGATGTAGGAGTAGTATCCGGCGTCGTAGCCGCCCGCGAAGGTGTGCGCGAAGTAGGTGCTGGAGTACCGCGGCGGCACAACGGGGTTGTCGAGGCCCGCAGCGGTGAGGGCGGCGGCTTCGAACGCCGCCACATCCGCCACCTCGGTATCTGCGTCGATGCGGTGCCAGGCCTGGTCGAGCACCGCAGCGGCGAGGTATTCACTGGTCAGAAAGCCCTCGTTGAAGGTGCCGGAAGCCTGGACCCGGTCCACCAGGCTCTGTGGCAGCGGTTCTCCGGTCTGGTAGTGCCGGGCGAAGTTCTGCAGCACGGCAGGCCACAGCATCCACATTTCGTTGACCTGGCTGGGAAACTCCACGAAGTCCCGAAAGACGTTGGTCCCGGCGAACTTGGGGTAGCGCACCGTGGCGAACAGGCCGTGCAGCGCATGCCCGAACTCGTGGAACAGCGTGCTGACCTCGTCGTAGCTGAGCAGGGTCGGCTCACCCGGTGCCGGGCGGGCCACGTTGAGGTTGTTGCAGACCACAGTGGGGGAGCCGAGCAGCGCCGACTGCGAGACGAGAGCGTTCATCCACGCCCCGCCGCGCTTGGAGTCGCGGGTGTAGAAATCAGCCAGATACAGCCCCACGGGGGAGCCGTCACTGTCGGTGACCTCGAAGACCCGGGCCTCCGGGTGCGACGCGTGCAGGTCGGGCCGCTCCGTGAAGCTCACGCCGTAGAGTTTCGCGGCGGCGAAGAACACCCCGTCGTGCAGCACCCGATCGAGTTCGAAATAGGGCCGCATCGCGGCGGTGTCGACGTCGAAGTCAGCCCGGCGCACCTGTTCGGTGTAGTACGCCCAGTCCCATGCCTGCAGCGTGAAGCCCGCACCGGAGTCATCAATGAGGCGCTGCAGGGCCTGCTGTTCGGCGCGTGCGTTTCGGGCCGCGGCCGGGGCCAGCCGATCGAGCAGAGCCGACACGGCTTCGGGCGTTCTCGCCGTCTCATCGGCGGTGACGAAAGCGGCATGACTGTGGAAACCGAGCAGACGGGCACGTTCGGCGCGCAGCCGGGTGATCTGCACGACGAGGGACCGGTTGTCGTACTGGCCGCCGCGAATGCCGCGGGACCGGCTGGCGTGCAGCAGGCGCTCCCGCACCCCGCGGTTGGTGAGGGTCGCCAGATACGGGTGCGACGTGGGCAGCACGAGTGTGATCAGATACCGGCCGGGCATCCCGCGTTCCCGGGCGGCTTCAGCCGCGGCGGAGACCTCGCCG
>JAWOHA010000102.1:0-16776 GCA_046496385.1 Cryobacterium sp.
GAGCAGCAGGTGGAACGCACCCGCCGGGTACGCCCCGATCTGCTGCCCACCGAATCAGCCGAGCCGTCCGCACGCTGAGTCGCCGCGCCGCGCCGGACCGCGGCGCGCGGTCTGGCGGGCGATCCGAAGTGCGCCGCCAGCGAACTGTAAGCATTAACGCAGCCCGCGCGCATAGTCTGGGTGCGTGATTATCCGACGCGCCTTCTACCACTGGCAGTTCATCGCCGCAGCAGTGCTGCCGCTGTGGCTGCTGGTGGGTTCCGCCATCTTCGGCTCCGGCGGATGGGCCGTCATCGGGGTCTTCTTCGGCGCGGTGATTCTGGGCCTCAGCCTGCTGGTCGTGGCCCTGGTCATCTTCGCCCGCAAAGAAGTGCGGGAGACCCGTAGTGTCTCCTGGGCAGACGTGGGTGTGCTCGGCCTCTGGCACCTGCTCATCGTCAGTATCGGTTTTTCTGACAACGCCTCCGGCTGGATGGCGGTGCTCGTTGTGCTCGTCGGCGTCGGCGTCTTCTGGTTCGCCCTCTGGGAACTGGTCGCGGCCGCCCGTGCCCGTATGCGGGCCATGATCGACCTGATCGACCAGACCGCCCGCACCCCCGGAACCGGAGCACCTCGCCCGTCCGTGTCGCCCAACGGGTTTTCGCCGTCAGCCCAGACGGCCGGCAGCCCGGCGCCGTTCACGCCCCGCGCCGAACCCTAGATCATCGTCGTCAAGGAACAGCCCACCGAACGCTGACACACCTGCGACAGGTCGCTTTGCGGCCCCGCCTGGATCGTGACACAATATGAGATTGTGCCGCGGCAAGCCTCTGCCACAGGGGAGCTGCCATCAGCGGCGCTCACAACCACTCCTTTTATTCGTAGCCGACCTGTGGCGGGTACAGAGAGCGAACACTCATGCATATTCTCGACCAGGTGGATGCACCGTCCCTCAAGACGAACATCCCCGACTTCCGTGCCGGCGACACCGTGAAGGTGCACGTCAACATCGTTGAAGGCACCCGCGCTCGCATCCAGGTGTACCAGGGCGTCGTCATCGGCCGTTCCGGCGAAGGCGTGCGCGAGACCTTCTGCGTGCGTAAGGTCAGCTTCCAGCGCGGCGTCGAGCGTACCTTCCCGGTGCACTCGCCCGTTATCGACCACATTGAAATCGTGACCCGCGGCGATGTGCGCCGCGCCAAGCTGTACTACCTGCGCGACCTGCGTGGCAAGAAAGCCAAGATCAAGGAAAAGCGCTAACCCGCATTCTCCTGTTCGCGGGTTCTCCCTGCGGACCGCCGTTGTGCACGCCCGCCTCACAGGCGACTCGCAGCCGGTATGGATTCTCCCCTGAGCTCCGCATCCCGTACAGTGGACGCGGAGCTCAGGCGGTTTAATGGAAGAAGACATGCTGACCTCGCGATCGGATCGCCGGGTATCAGGCAGGAACTCGAGTAAGAAGCGCAGCCTCTTGCTCTTCCTACGCGACCTCTTGATCATTTTCGTGGTGGCGCTGCTCATCTCCTTTCTCATCAAGACGTTCCTCATTCGCTCCTTCTACATTCCGTCGGGGTCGATGAGGGAGACGTTGCAGGTCGATGACCGCATCATCGTCAACCAACTGGTGCCCGGCCTGATGCCCATTGAACACGGCGATGTGGTGGTCTTCACCGATCCGGGCGGTTGGCTACCGCCGCAGGCGCCGGTGCAGGAGAACCCGCTCGTCGCCAGCTTGAACTGGGTCGCCTCCGTGGTGGGGCTTTCCGCATCCGACAGCAACGACCACCTCGTCAAACGGGTGATCGGCCTGCCCGGAGACCACGTGGTCTGCTGCAACGCACTCGGCCAGCTGAGCGTGAACGGCGTCGCCGTCTCCGAGGACTATCTCGCCCCGTCGGGTCACAGCCGGGTCTCGCAAGACGACTTTGACATCGTGGTGCCCGCTGATTCCCTGTGGGTGCTCGGCGACAACCGCTACAACTCCAAAGATTCCCGCTACAACGGTGAGACCGCCGGCGAGGGGTACGTGCCCGTCGGCAACGTGGTGGGCCGGGCCCTGGTGGTCAGCTGGCCTCTGGCCCACGTGAGCTGGCTCGACAACTACTCGGAGGCGTTTCGCGGCGTGCCCGAATCCCGGCCGGGTTCTGCCGTAGACGCGGAACGCTCCGACGCTTCGATCGACGACTACTAGGTGGCTGTCTCGGACCCCACCCTCGATGTGGAACAGGCCATGTTCGCTGCCGGAACCCGCTGCGTGATCGGCTGCGATGAGGTGGGCCGCGGCGCCCTCGCCGGGCCGGTGGCCGTGGGCCTGGCCGCCATCGACGCCGCTGTCAGGCCGATTCCGGTCGGTCTGCGCGATTCGAAGATGCTCAGTGAAAAGCGTCGCGAACTGCTCGCGCCTCTCGCCGCCGACTGGGCGGTGCACTCCGCAGTGGGCCTCGCCTCCGCCGCGGAGATCGACGAACTGGGCATCATGGTGTGCCTGGGGCTGGCCGGCAAACGCGCCCTCGCCCAACTGCATGCTCTGGGTGTCGACGTGCTCGGCAGCGTCGTGCTGCTCGACGGCAGCGACGACTGGCTCAGCCGCGCGCTGTCCACCCCGCTGAGTGTGGTGACCCGGGTGAAAGCCGACCGCGACTGCGGGTCGGTGGCCGCAGCATCCGTCATCGCGAAGGTGCACCGGGATGCCCTGATGATCGCTGATGACACCCTGACACCCGGGTACAGCTGGGCGGGCAACAAAGGGTACGGCAGTGCCGCCCATATGAGTGCCCTGTCGCGCCTCGGCCCGAGCCCGCTGCACCGTAAGTCGTGGCTCAAAGATCCCGAACAGAACACGGCGTAAGATTGAGTCACCATGGAAGAAGACGAGTTTGAGGACTACGACCGCGAGGTCGAGTTAGCCCTGTACCGCGAGTACCGAGACGTTGTCGGGCAGTTTCAGTACGTTGTCGAGACGGAACGGCGCTTCTATCTCGCCAACGAAGTCGAGCTCGTGCGCCGCGACACGGAGCACGACTTCTACTTTGAGCTCACCATGAAAGACGTCTGGGTGTGGGACGTCTACCGCTCGGACCGTTTCGTGAAGTCCGTGCGGGTGCTCACCTTCAAGGACGTCAACGTGGAAGAACTCGCCTCGAAGGACTTCGAACTGCCCAAGGAACTCGCCCTCGACGAATGAGCTCTCTCGGGGCGCCGATAGGCGCCGGACCCGAGACGGTAGGCTGCAGGTACTCCCAAAAACCAACGACGGTGTAGGAAAGTAGCGCAGTGAATCAAAATCAGGCAGCGGAACGTGCCCGGCAACTCTGGATCGAACGGGAGACCCTGGCGGAGGCCATGATTCCTCTGATCGGTCATCTCTACCGCACCGATAACGTCGTCACGAGCGTCTACGGACGCAGCCTGATCAACAAGTCCGTGGTGGGACTGCTCAAGGCCCATCGATTCGCCCGGCATATCGCCGATGTCGAGCTTCCCCTCGAAGAGACCCTGCCGATTCTTCAGGCCCTGACCACCCTGAACCTCGGTGCGGCGTCGCTGGACCTGGCCCGGCTCGCGCTGGCCTTTCGTTCCTGCGAGCCCGAGGTCACCCTCATCGACTTTCTGCGCGAAGAGCTCGCCCCGCTCGTCGACCAGCACGGTCTGGACGAGCGCGAAAGCACCGACGTGGTGCTCTACGGCTTCGGCCGCATCGGCCGTCTCGTGGCGCGCATTCTGATCGAACACGCCGGTGGCGGTCAGGGACTGCGGCTGCGGGCCATCGTGGTGCGTAAAGGGTCCGACAACGACATCGTCAAGCGCGCCAGTCTGCTGCGCCGTGACTCCGTGCACGGCCCCTTCGAGGGCACCATCACGGTCGACGAGATCAACAACACCATTCTGGCCAACGGCACCCTGATCCAGGTGATCTACTCCAGCGATCCGGCATCGGTCGATTACACCGAGTACGGCATCGAGAACGCCATCGTGGTGGACAACACCGGCAAGTGGCGCGACGCCGAGGGGCTCGCCCAGCACCTTCAGTGCCCGGGCGTGGCCCGAGTGCTGCTCACCGCCCCCGGCAAGGGCGCCCTGAAGAACATCGTGCACGGCATCAATCACGACTCCATCAGCGCCGACGACCTCATCGTGACCGCAGCCTCCTGCACCACCAACGCCATCACCCCGGTGCTCAAAGCCGTGAACGACCGCTTCGGAATCGTGGACGGGCACGTCGAAACGGTGCATTCCTTCACCAACGACCAGAACCTCATCGACAACTTCCACTCCGGTGATCGACGCGGTCGTTCGGCCGCGCTCAACATGGTGATCACCGAAACGGGAGCAGCGAAGGCGGTGGCCAAGGCGCTGCCCGAACTGGCCGGCAAGCTCACCGGAAACGCGATTCGGGTACCCACCCCCGACGTGTCGATGGCTATTCTCCACCTCACTCTGGAGTGCGGCACGGTCCGGGACGAACTCAACACCTACCTGCGCACCATGTCTCTGCACTCCGAGCTGCACAAGCAGATCGACTACATCGACTCACCCGAAGTGGTCTCGAGCGACTTCCTGGGATCCCGCCGGGCCGGCATCGTCGACGGCCTCGCCACCATCGCCACCGGCAACAAGATCGTGCTCTACGTCTGGTACGACAATGAATTCGGCTACAGCTGCCAGGTCGTGCGCGTGCTCGAGGAGATGGCCGACGTGCAGGCCCCCGCATTCCCGGTGGCCGCGGTTCTGCAGCCCTCGGCCTGACCGCTGACCGCTGACCGGGCGGAGCGGCGCGCAGAACGCGTCGCAGCGTCAGGTCGCCCGCACCGCCGGGTCAGCGCGGTTCACAGAGCACGACCGGAATATCGCGGTCGGTCTTGTTCTGGTAGCCCTCGTATCCGCTGTAGGCAGCCACAATGCGAGGCCAGAGAGCCGCCTTCTCGGCGGGACTCGCCGTGCGCGCCCGCATCGGACGGGTCACGCCGCGTACGGTCAATTCGATGTCGGGCTGTGCCACCAGATTCAGATACCAGAACGGGTTCCGGTCATCGCCTCCCTTGGACGCCACCAGCACGAAGGTGTCGCCGTCGTGCACCGGCGCAGTCAGCATCGTCGAGCGGCGCCGGCCGCTGGAACGCCCGATGGTGTGCAGCTCCACCACCGGCATCAATTGCACGGTCCCGCCGAGTCGCCCGCCGGACACCGCCAGGAGAGCCCGGTGGGCGGCGTTCATGATTTTCATCGACGAATCGGTCATCCGGGTACGCACGCTCATACCCACACAGTACGCCGCCGCCTCGATCCGCCCCCAGGCACGACTAGGTTGGGAGCCATGATTCAGAGAGCGACCGAAACGACCGACGTCTCCGCGGCGACGGCGGTACCCGCGCCACACCTGGACTCCGTCGTCGAAGAGGCCCTGCGGCGCAGCCCGCTCATCGACGGGCACAACGACTGGGCCTGGGAATGCCGGGTGCACCGTGATCGCTCCGTGGAGAACCTCAGCGCCGGACTCGATACCGATACCGACATCGACCGACTGCGCGCGGGCCGCGTCGGTGGCCAGTTCTGGTCGGTGTACGTTGCCGATGACCTGCCCGGGGCCGACGCCGTGCAGGCCACGCTCGAGCAGATCGACTGGGTCTGCCGACTGGTGCAGCGCTACCCTGACACCTTCACTCTCGCCGTCAGCGCAGCCGACATCGCCGCTGCCCGACACTCCGGTCACATCGCAGCTCTTCTGGGCGCCGAGGGCGGCCACAGCATCAACGATTCCCCGGCCGTACTGCGTATGCTGGCCCGGCTGGGCGTGCGGTACCTCACCCTCACCCACGCGCACAACACCGACTGGGCCGACTCCGCCACCGATTCCCCCCGGCACGATGGCCTGAGCGCCCGCGGCGTGGAGTACGTGCACGAACTCAACCGGCTGGGCATGCTCGTCGACCTCTCCCATGTGTCGCCGGCTACGATGCACGCCGCGCTCAATGCCAGCGACTCGCCGGTGATCTTCAGCCACAGTTCCTGCCGGGCGTTGTCCGACCATCCCCGCAACGTGCCCGACGACGTTCTGGTGCGTCTGCGCGAGAACGGCGGCCTGGTCATGTTGACCTTCGTGCCGCAGTTCCTCTCCGACAGCTACGCGGCCTGGTTCGACGGCCGCCATACCGGGCCCGCGCCGGAGGTGAGCGTGCGAGACGTCGCCGACCATGTCGAGCACGCCCGCAGGGTTGCGGGCATCGGTCATATCGGCCTCGGCGGTGATTTCGACGGTACCGACGAGTTTCCGGTGGGGTTGGACGGTGTCGATGGGTACCCGGCGCTGCTGCGGGAACTGGCCGAGCGAGGGTGGAGCGCAGACGACCTCGCCGCCCTGATCGGCGGCAACGTGGTGCGTGTGCTCGAGGCGACGGACGCCCGCTTCTGCGGCGTCGCGTCGGCCGCACCAGCCCTGCTGCGTTGAACCTCGTCGGTGGGCGGTCGCGATGGTTGCGTCGGCTGACGTGAGGCGGCGCCCTGGCGTGGTGGCCGGTTCCAGCGAACCAGAATCGGCGCGCGGTCAGGCCCGGAACTCAAGGTCGCTGTGAGGTTCTGCCGCGTGGTCGCGCACTTTACCGTGCCGCTGAGTGAGCGAAAATCAGTCTGTAGAACCACGATCCGAGACACCAATGGGTGGTGGTGAGGATTGTGCCTCCGAGAGCGACTACTGCTCCCAGCACGATTCCCAGCCCTGACAAACCGAAGTAAAAGGACAAGGCTGAACCTGCGATCAGCACGGTGGACAGTAGGTAGGAGAATCGTCGTGGACTCGGCGTGGGAGGAAGCGCCGGAGCATGAAACATGTGGCGAACGCCCAAGTTGTAGACCAGATCGAGAATCATGCCACGGGGGAAGAGCACCCCGGTAAGAGGAACGATTGCGCCCAGTCCCAGAAAAACAGGCGACTGCAGAACCAATCCGAGAACGATGAGGACAGTGCCTACTGCCGGTGTGAATCGCAGGGGCCCGGCGTAACAGGACTTGGCGTCATCATCGAGACCTCCGAATCCCTGCTCATCCAGGTTGGTCTTGGTGAATTCTCTCAGTGCCGCCATGTCGATTCCTCAATGCTGGCCAGGGACAACCCCATCCAGTAGACGGGGGCTATTCGTCTTTGTGTGACAGTTCGCGATGCCGTCAGGATATACAGCAGCCCGGTCAAGAGCCTAGCCTCGATCCGCCGGTCGAGTTGAAGGCGAGGCGGTGCCGTGAACCGAGAATCCGTCGACGGTGGCGCTGCCGGCACGTGGGACCATGCTGTCGTCACCTTCCCTCCACAGGGCTCAGCGCCCGCCGGTTCTGCACCGATCGGAGCCGGGCCACGCACGCCGGCGTGCCTGCGGTCACGCTGACCGGGGAGGCAATCGTGGCACGCAAAGACGACCTGGGCCGGCGCGGCGAAGACTACGCGGTCGCATACCTGGAACGCACCGGGTACCGCGTCATCGCGCGCAACTGGCGCTGCCCCGAGGGGGAGATCGACGTGATCGTGGAGCAATCGGGCATGGTGGCCTTCGTCGAGGTGAAAACGCGCACCAGTACCCGGTTCGGGCACCCGTTCGAAGCGATCACCGCCGTTAAACTGGCCCGCATGCGCCGCCTGGCCGCGGCATGGTGCGCCCGGTCCGACACCTGGCCGCACCGCATCCGACTCGACGTGATCGCGGTGATCACCGGGCCGGTCATCCCGCGGCAGACCGGGCCGGGCGCGGACCAGCGTGTCGAACCGATCATCGAACACCTGACCGGAGTGCTCTGATGGGCCTGGCGCGCACGCAGTCCATCGCCCTCTCCGGACTCAGTGGAGCCCTCGTCGAGGTGGAGGCGGACATCTCCTCGCAGCTGCCTGCCTTCGTGGTGATCGGGCTTCCCGACACGGCCCTGGCACAGGCTGCGCAGCGGGTGCGCGCGGCGGCCGCCAATTCCGGGTGTCCGATCACGCCGCACCGGCTCACCGTCAACCTCTCACCGGCCGCGCTCCCCAAACACGGAGCCGGCTTCGACCTGGCCATTGCCATCGCCTGTCTGGCCGCCGACGGCCTGATGCCGGCCGACTCGGTCACCGCGGTGGTGCATTTCGGGGAACTCGCCCTTGACGGGCGGCTGCGCCCGACCCCGGGCATCCTGCCGGCTGTGATCGCCGCGGCCCGCCTCGGATACAGCACGGTGATGGTCCCCGCGGGAAATGCCCACGAGGCGGCGCTTGTTCCCGGGGTGCGGGTGATCGGGGTGGCGTCACTTCGTGACGCCGTGATCTGGCACGGGGCATCGCTGGCACCGACCCCTGTCGCTGCCATCATGCCCCCACTCGATGACACGGATGTGAGTGAGGAGCTCGACCTCGCGGACGTGATCGGTAACGCCGATGCCATTCTTGCGCTGCAGATCGCCGCTGCCGGTGGGCACCATGTCTTCATGCTCGGTCCGCCCGGCGCCGGCAAGACCATGCTCGCCGCCCGGCTGCCCGGACTACTGCCAGACCTCGATGACCGCGCCTCCCTGGAGGTGAGCGCGTTGCGATCGCTCAGCGGCCGTGGGCTCGGCCGCACCCTGATCACCCGCCCGCCTCTGGAAGCCCCCCACCACACGGCCACCGCCGCCGCCATGGTCGGCGGTGGCAGCGGGCAGATCCGCCCGGGGGCGGCGGCACGGGCGTCGCAGGGGGTGCTGTTTCTCGATGAGGCACCCGAATTCGGTTCGGCCGTTCTGGACGCGCTGCGGCAACCACTCGAGTCGGGGGTGATCGTGATTCACCGGGCCAATGCCGTGGCCCGGTTTCCCGCCCGATTTCAACTGGTCATGGCCGCGAACCCCTGCCCGTGCGGGCAGTACGGTGCCGGCGACATGGACTGCACCTGCCCGCCGAGTGCGCGTCGCCGGTACCTGGCTCGTATCTCCGGCCCGCTGATGGATCGCATCGACATTCAGCTCGGTGTGCGCCGTGTCACTGCCGCGCAGTTGCGTGGAGCGGGCGACTCCGTTCCGGTGGCGAGCGTGACTGCGCGCCGCCGGGTGATCACGGCCCGGGGCGCCGCGGCCGAACGGCTTCGGGACACCCCGTGGACGCTGAATTCCCAGGTTCCCGGGCCCTGGCTGCGCGGCAAGCGCACCCGGCTCGATCCTGCGGCGACATCGATGCTGGACCGCGCCCTCGAACGTGGCGGCATCACCATGCGCTGCTACGACACGGTGCTGCGGGTGGCCTGGTCGGTCGCTGATCTGCAGGGCATACACCGGCCCGGCCCGGACGAGGTGGGCCAGGCCCTCTACCTGAGGAAAGGAATGGCATCATGACACTGTTCGGTCTGCCCGAGACGCGAGTCCGGGCCCTGATCGCGGGGGTACGCGGCGTGCTGCAACCGGAGATGGACGTCGAAACGGCCGGGGACTGCTTCGCCCGGGCCGCCTGGACGGGCATCAGCGAACCGGGAGACGGCGTGGCCGGACTGCTCGTGACGAGCCTGGGCGCCCGGACGGCGCTGACGACCGTGCTCGACGCCTGGCCGCCCGAGGAACTCGCCAGGCGTGTGCGGGACAGCGCCGGCGCGACGGCGGACACCGCTGACGGCGACGATCTGGCCAGCCTGATCGCGCAGGGGCAGCAGCGTTGGCGGCCTCGGCTGTCGTCGGCGGAGGTGATCCATTCCCTGGAACGGGCCAACCGTGCATCTGTGACCCTGCTCGTCCCGGACGACCGGCTCTGGCCCTCGTCACTCGACGACCTCGGAGTGCACGCACCGATCGCCCTCTGGTGGCGTGGCCGGCCGGCCGCCCTGGAATCGCTGCCCCAGTCCATCGCCCTCGTTGGGGCGCGGGCCGCGACCGGGTACGGCGAACACGTGGCGATGGAGGCGTCTGCGGGCCTCGTCGACCGTGGGTTCGCGATCGTGTCCGGGGCCGCGTACGGCATCGACGGGATGGCCCACCGAGCCGCACTGGCCAGTGACGGCATCACGGTGGCGTTTCTGGCCGGGGGAGCGGACCGCTTCTACCCGAGCGGACACGATGCCCTGCTCACCCGGATCGCCGAGAGCGGAGCCGTGCTCTCCGAGCTTCCCTGCGGTGCCGCCCCCACGAAATGGCGTTTTCTGCAACGCAACCGGCTCATCGCCGCGGCCAGCGCCGCGACCGTGGTGCTCGAGGCGGGATGGCGATCGGGTTCCCTGAACACTGCCGGGCACGCCTCGGCGCTGGGCCGCCCGCTCGGGGCGGTGCCCGGCCCGGTGACGAGCCCGACATCGGCGGGCTGTCATCGGCTGATCCGCGAGTACGACGCCATCTGTGTGACGACCGCCGCTGAGATGGCCGAGCTCGTCGGCCAGCGCAGTATTCAGGTTCCGCTGGACCTGCCCGAGAACCTCCCGCACTCCGGCGCGGCCGATGACCGGTCTGCGGGAGCGGGCCGTACCAGCGACCAGATTCGCGTCTTCGACGCGCTCAGCGCCCGAGCGCCGCGGCACGTGGGCGACATCGCTCGGCGCAGCGGGCTGTCCAGAGAGGCCGTGCAGGCAGCGCTCGGCGGGCTGGACCTCGAGGGCGCGGTGCGCGAACGCGACAGCGGCTGGTGCCGGGTGAAATGAATCGCGGCTCCATGTCACACCGAGGTCGTAGGGTGGGCCCAACGAAGGGGTTTCATGAGCACCGTTGCACAGCTCGGCCAGCACGCCGCCGCCACTCACCTGATCGCGCATGTGAGCGACACCCACTTTCTGGCCGAGTCCCGAAGCCTCTACGGCACGGTGAACACCGACGCGATGCTTGTGCAGGCCCTGAAACAGATCGACCGGTCAGGCCTTCGACCCGACGCTCTCGTGATCACCGGCGACATCGCCGACCGTGGCGAGCCCGACGCGTACCGGAGGGTACGCTCCCTCGTGGCGACTGCTGCTGACAGCTGGGGAAGCGCCGTCATCTGGGTGATGGGAAACCACGACGACCGCACGGCCTTTCGCACACACCTGCTCGGGGCGGCCGCTGCCGACCCGACCGACCCGACCGACCCGCTCGACTCCGTCACCACGGTCAACGGCTTGCGCATCATCACCCTCGACACCTCCGTGCCCGGTTTTCACCACGGCGACCTGACCCAGGCCCAGCTGGACTGGCTGGGCGTGCACCTCGCCCACCCCGCGATGCACGGCACAGTCCTGGCCCTGCATCACCCGCCTCTGCCCACACCCGTGCCGTTGCTGAGCGTTCTGGAGCTGCGCGACCAGCACCGACTCGCCGCCGTCATCGCGGGTAGCGACGTGCGCATCGTGCTTGCGGGGCACCTGCACACCGCCACTCAGGGGCTCTGCGCCGGCATCCCGGTGTCGGTGGCCGCCGCCACAAGCTATTCCATCGACCTGACCGCCCCGCCGCGTGAACTGCACGGTGTGAACGGCGGGCAGGCCGTGCACCTGGTTCACGTGTATCACGACCAGATCACGCACTCTCAGGTGCCGATCGGAGATTTCGACATCGTGTCCCGGCTGGATTCCGCCCTGCTGACCCGGCTGGAGCAGCTCAGCCCGACCGCACGTGAAGCAGCCTTCTCCCGTCAGCCCGGCGCCTGAGTTGGTCGGTGCCTGAGTTGTTCTGCGCCTGAGCCGGTGCGCACCTGACTAGGCTGGCACCGTGCAGCTGACCGGTCAGATCGACCACTTCCTGCTCTACCTGGAGGTCGAGCGAGGCTACTCGGCGCACACTTTGCGGGCTTACCGCACCGACCTCGTCAATCTGGCCGCGTTCGCGGCCACCCGAGCGCTGCGGGACTGCGCAGATGTCGACCTGGAGCTGCTGCGGGAATGGCTGTGGGTTCAGACCCGGTCAGGATTGTCGCGTGCCACGCTGGCCCGCCGGGCGGCATCCGCCCGCAGCTTCACCGCCTGGCTGGCCCACACGGGCCGCTCACCGGCCGATGCCGGTGTGCGCCTGCGGGCGCCGAAACCGGGCCAGACCCTGCCCCGGGTCATGAACTTGAACCAAATGAGCCAGATTCTGGGCACGCTGGGCGCCCGGGCCCACGCCGGTGACCCCGGAGCCCTGCGTGACCTCGCCGTGGTGGAGCTTCTCTACGCTTCGGCCCTGCGAGTGTCGGAACTGGTCGGCCTCAACCTGGCCGACGTCGACCTGAACAGCCTGACCGTGCGGGTCACCGGCAAGGGCGCCAAGCAGCGTGTCGTGCCGTTCGGCGTGCCCGCCCAGACCGCCATCCTGCGATATCTCTCCGGGGCCCGCCCGGCCCTGATGACTGCGCCCGAGCCCACCGAGCCCACCGAGCCCCCGACGCCGGCGTTCTTTCTCGGCTCACGTCGGCAGCGACTCGGCGTTCGGGCGGTGTACCGGCTCGTAGCGGGGCTGCTCGCCGACCTGCCCGGCACCGGACCGGCCGGCCCGCACGCGCTGCGACACACGGCGGCCACGCACCTGCTCGACGGCGGCGCCGACCTGCGGGCCGTGCAGGAGCTTCTCGGCCACGTCAGCCTGGGCACCACCCAGATCTACACCCACGTCTCGGCCGAACGGCTGCACCAGAGTTACGCGCTCGCGCATCCCCGAGCCTGAGTCTCACCGGGGGAGAGACCACAGCACGGCACGCTCGGCTCCGCCGAGGAACACCAGCGGCGACACGTAACGCCCGCCGCTACGCACCCCCAGATGCAGGCAGCCGGCACAGTGCCCGCCGACGAACACGATGCCGATGGTCTGCCCGGTGACGACCCGGTCTCCGGGGGAGACCAGCGCCAGAACGGGCTCGACACTCGAGAGCAGGTCGTCGTCGTGGGAGAGAGTGAGCACCGGGCGGTCCACCACCATCCCCGCGAAAGCGACCACGCCGTCGTGCACGGCCAGGACCGGGTCACCGGCGGCCGCGACAAGATCAATGCCACGATGGCCGGCCGAATAGGGTGTCTGCGGGCCGCGATACGCGGCCAGCACGCGGTGGGGCGGCTCGACCGGCCAGGCCCAGGTGTTCGTCAGCGCCAACGCACCCGGCATCGCACCCGACATCGCACCCGACGTCGAACCCGATGACGACGACGAGCCCGAGTGCCCGGCTGAGCCCGACGAGCCCGACAGCGCCCACGCGCCGGGCAGCGGCGCCGCGAGTGCGACGCCGACGAGAACGACACCGGCAAACAACAACGGGGCACGGGAGCGAGGCATGCCGACAGCCTGCACCCGCATCGTGCGGAGCCGCGGTTTCGGTGGGTATCGGTGCAGAACCCGCCGGGCTCCCCTCCTGTGGAACACGGCCGGCCAGGGGTGGTACTCTACTCAGAGCAGCGCTTTGTGCGCTGACTACGCGTGCCCAGTTGGCCTCCACATCCAATCGGTCCTCGTTTCGTGGCGTCTCACAACGCCGGCCGAGACACAGGGGCGGATGTGTGCCGGGCACCAGGAGTGATGATCGTCCGATCGTCGCAGAAACCGATTGGCGCCCAGCTGCCCGCAGCCGCGCCGGACAAGGAGAACGGCTCATGGCCGTCGTAACCATTCGCCAGCTGCTCGACAGCGGCGTGCACTTCGGGCACCAGACCCGCCGTTGGAACCCGAAGATGAAGCGCTTCATCTTCACCGAGCGTTCCGGCATCTACATCATCGACCTGCAGCAGTCGCTCGGGTTTGTGGACAAAGCCTACGATTTCGTCAAGGAGACGGTTGCCCACGGCGGCACCATCCTCTTCGTCGGAACGAAGAAGCAGGCACAGGAATCCATCTCGGAGCAGGCGACGCGTGTGGGCCAGCCCTACGTCAACCAGCGCTGGCTCGGTGGACTCCTCACCAACTTCCAGACCGTCTCCAAGCGTCTGGCTCGCATGAAAGAGCTTGAAGAGCTCGACTTCGAAGACACCGCCAAGAGCGGTTTCACGAAGAAGGAAATGCTCATCAAGAAGCGCGAGCTCGTCAAGCTGCACAAGAGCCTCGGCGGAATCCGCAATCTCACCAAGACGCCGTCGGCGCTGTGGGTTGTGGACACCAACAAGGAGCACCTCGCGATCGACGAGGCCAGGAAGCTTGGCATCCCCGTCATCGCGATCCTCGACACCAACTGCGACCCCGACGACGTGCAGTACCCGATTCCGGGCAACGACGACGCCATCCGTTCCGTTGGCCTGCTGACCCGCATCATCGCGGACGCAGCCGCCGAGGGCCTCATCCAGCGCCACGCCAAGCCGGAGGCCGAAGTCGAGCCCCTCGCCGCGTGGGAAGCTGAACTGCTCACGGGCTCCGAAGACGCCGCTGCCGAGACCGAGGCCGTCGCGGCCCCCGTTGACGCCGCACCCGCCGTCGAAGCGGCACCGGTCGTCGACGAGACACCCGTTGTCGAAGACGCGTCTGCCGTCACCATCGCGGATGCCGTTCCCAACACCGACGTCGCCGCCGCATACGCTGCAGCAGTCGTCGCCGAGGCAGACGTGACTGCCGCCGACGAGACCAAGTAGGGACGCACCTATGGCTAACTTCACACTGGCTGACGTCAAGGCCCTGCGCGAAAACCTCGGAACCGGAATGGTCGACACCAAGAACGCCCTGGTGGAAGCCGACGGCGACATGGACAAGGCTATTGAGATCCTGCGTCTCAAAGGTGCCAAAGGCAACGCGAAGCGTGCTGACCGTTCCACCTCGGAGGGCCTCGTCGCCGCCAAGGAAATCGGTAACACCGCCTTCATGATCGAGCTCGCCTGCGAGACCGACTTCGTCGCCAAGGGCTCGAAGTTTCTCGCCCTGGCCGACAAGGTTCTGGACGCCATCGCGGCGGCCGGCGCCGACACCGTCGAAGCCGGACTGGCCGCACCGGTCGACACCCAGACCGTGTCGGACCTCATCGACGGCGAAGCCGCCATCATCGGTGAAAAGTTCGAACTGCGTCGTGTCGTGTCTGTGACGGGTGAATCGTTCTCGATCTACCTGCACAAGACCAGTAAGGACCTGCCCCCGCAGGTCGGTGTCATTCTCGGTTATGCCGGATCTGACGCTGAGACCGCACGCAGCGTTGCCCAGCACATCTCGTTCGCCAACCCCGAGTACCTCGCGGCCGAGGACGTTCCTGCGGACGCCGTGGAGACCGAGCGCAAGATCGTGACCGAGATCTCCAAGAACGAAGGCAAGCCCGAAGCGGCTCTGCCCAAGATCGTGGAAGGTCGCGTCAAGGCCTACCTCAAGCAGGTCGCCCTGCTCGAGCAGGACTACGCCAAGGACAACAAGATGTCTGTCAGCAAGGTTCTTGCCGACGCCAACCTGACCGTGTCGGGCTTCGCCCGTTTCAAGGTCGGCGCGTAGCACCACCGTTTCACCACACCGCGACGAGGGCCGGGTTGCGCAAGCAGCCCGGCCCTCTCGTGTGTGCGGCCCGGCCTGACCGGGTAGCGTTAACAAAAACCCTACGGAAGGCATCCCACGCAATGAACAACTCGGGCAAGAAGCGCAGGGTCCTCCTCAAACTTTCCGGCGAAGCGTTCGGCGGCGGCAGCGTCGGCGTCAACCCCGACGTGGTCAGTGCCCTGGCGCGCGAAATCGCCGAAGCAGCCAAGACCGTCGAGGTGGCCATCGTCGTGGGCGGCGGCAACTTCTTCCGCGGCGCCGAATTGTCCCAGCGCGGCATGGATCGCGGGCGCGCCGACTACATGGGTATGCTGGGCACCGTCATGAACGCCCTCGCCCTGCAGGACTTCCTCGAACAGGCCGGCGCGGAAACCCGCGTGCAGTCCGCCATCTCGATGACCCAGGTCGCCGAACAGTACATTCCGCGTCGGGCGGAACGTCACCTGGAAAAAGGCCGCGTGGTCATCTTCGGTGCCGGTGCCGGCCTGCCCTACTTCTCGACCGATACGGTCGCCGCGCAACGCGCGCTCGAAATTGACGCCGATGTCGTACTCGTCGCCAAAAACGGCGTAGACGGCGTCTACTCCGACGACCCGCGTACGAATCCCGACGCGCAGAAGATTCACCGCATCACGTACCATGAGGCCCTGCAGCGCGGACTGAAAGTCGTCGATTCGACGGCGTTCAGCCTCTGCATGGACAACAGCATGCCGATGCAGGTCTTCGGAATGGCCCCGGATGGCAATGTCACCGCCGCCATTCTCGGCGATGATCTGGGCACCCGCGTCTCCAACTAAACTTGATCCAGCCACCGAAGAAGGAGTCACCGTGATCGCGGATGTTTTGTCCGACGCCACTGCGCGCATGAAAAAGGCTGTTGAAGCCGCCAAAGAGGATTTCGCGACCGTGCGAACGGGGCGAGCGAACCCGCAAATGTTCGCCAAGATCCTCGTGAGTTACTACGGCACGATGACGCCGCTCGAACAGCTCGCGTCGCTGCAGAACCAGGAAGCCCGCACGCTGCTGATCACCCCGTACGACAAGGGTGCGATGCGCGACATCGAGCAGGCCATCCGGGACACTCCGAACCTCGGCGCCAACCTCGGCAACGACGGCGTCATCATTCGCGCCTCGCTTCCCGAGCTGACCACCGACCGACGTAAGGACTTCGTGAAGGTCGTCAAGACCAAGGCCGAAGACCACAAAGTCTCGGTGCGCAACATTCGCCGTAAGGCCAAGGACGAACTCGACGCCCTCAAGAGCGACATCGGCGAAGACGAGCTGGGCCGGGCCGAAAAGGAACTCGAACTGCTCACCAAGAGCCACGTCGACACCATCGACGAATACAGTTATTTCCGTTGTAAATCCATTGGGGTATGCGGATGCAGCCAGAAACTTTTTAGCTTTTTCCAGGTTCGTTTGTTTTGCAGCATCTACGGGTTCCTTTGAGCCAAGAAATCCATT